>CAJXJF010000052.1 GCA_913054475.1 uncultured Nitratifractor sp. | reverse complement strand
TCAGGGTGATGGCGGTATGAATTTGTGGTGGAATTGCACTTATGGTGAGAATGGGCGAATTAAAAAAATTTTGTAAAAGTGATTGATGCCGAATATGCATCCAAGGGAAAAAGTTTGTCTCCTTCGGAGGGCTCCCCGCCCGGGAGGGGAGGGTGGAAGAGTTGTCAGATCTCTTCGGCTTTTTTGACATCGTAGAGGATGTCGTCCATCGGATGGCGATACATAGGCATGGCGAGTCTCTTTTCGTCGAGGACATGGCCTATGAAGCCTATCGTTCTACCGAGGATGAAGAAGGAGTTGAGAGTACCGGACTCTATGAACTCGTCTATCTCCTCTTCGCTGTATCCGAGGGCTCTCCACATATCCACCATCAGGATACCGATAGTACCGTCCACATTGAGGATCAGGTTGTCCTTCTTGGAGGTGGTGAGCTGCTCTACGGTCAGGGCGTAGTCGAGCAGAGGAGTGGCTGGGAAGTATTCGTTGGCGAACTTCTTCAGACCCTCTACACGCAGGTCGGGGTTTCTGAGAGATTTGATTCTGTGGCCGATTCCGGGGATGGGTATGCCCTGCTTCTTCATATATCCGAGGAATTCGGCGGGAGTCATATCGTTGTCGTTGGCATATTTGAAGTACTTCGCGGCACCGTCTATCGCACCACCGAATCTGGGCCCGATAGTGAGCAGACCGGTAACGAGAGACTCCACCACGCTCTTGCCCGCTCTGGCTGTGACTTTGGCGTTGTGCGCTCCGGATACGGCGGGGCCGTGGTCGGCTACGGTCTTGATGACAGTCTCGATGAAGTCGGTAGCCCACTTGGGATATACCTTCTTGAACCAGAGAAGAGCCACGACATCGCCGATGCTCTTGCCTGTGTCGGGAGTGGCGACCGAGCTGATGGGGAAGCCGGCATATGTAGCCTCTTCGCCTCTGTCGTCGCTGATGGTACAGATGAACTGCTTGGGTCTTCTGACTTTGGGGATGCTTCGTACTTCAGGCTCGGCGATTTCGAGGATGGTACCCTCGTTGTAGAGTTTGGTATAGACTTCGTTGATGACTCTGGGCAGGTCGTTGAAGCTTTCGGGTACATGTATGCCAGCTTCCGCCATGGCTCTGTTTTTGGCTTCGGCCGTTTCGGCTTCGGCATTGGCGCTCGCACCGGCATGTCCGAACTGTACGCCGCTGCTGAAGTGCTTGGCGATGGTACCTATACACCATGCGATGATGGGCTTGGTGATTTTGCCGCTCTTGACAGCCTCTATCACCTTGTACTCTTCCGTACCGCCCACCTCTCCGAGGAGAATCATATATTTGACATCGGGGTTGCTCTCCATTCTGAGGAGGTTGTCTATAAATACCGAACCGACGAATCTGTCACCGCCTATCGCCACACCTTCGGCTATACCGTCGGCATTGAGGGATATGATGTTACACAGCTCGTTGAAGAGACCGCCTGAGCGTGTCACGAGACCGGCGCTTCCGGCTCTGTGGAGCTTGGAGTTTACGATATTCTCTATCGTTCCGCCGATATTGGCTATCTTGAAGGCTCCCGGAGCTATGGCGCCCACGGTAGCGGGTCCGATAACCGTCACGCCGGCATCTCTGGCGGCCTGGTTCATCGTCCTAGCCAGTCTCTCGGGGATACCCTCGGCAGTGACCATTATCACTCTGAACTGTCCCTCTATCGCTATGGCCTCCATAGTCACATCGTATGCGGTTCTGAAGGATGCGAAGTTGAGCAGTACATCCGCGTTGGGGTGTGCGGCGGCGGCTTCCGCAGTGGTGCGGAATATATCCACCATTATTTCGCCAGGTCCCCAGAAGAACTTTTCGAACTTGGCACTGCTCGTAGGAGCCACGATAGCCGCTACGGAGGGAGTCTCTCTGCCGATTACATAGTCGTAATCGAGCATCCTCTGTATCGCGCTTTTGTTGTTGTTCCAGAAAATCGCCTGTGTTTCTTTAGTAAAAAGTCTGCTCATTATCTTCCTCTCCTACCTTATTTCGCTTCTATTGCCATACGGACTATATCGGTTACATGTGTCTCGGGACCGTAAACCTCCATATTCAGACCGAGTCTCTCGGCAGCCTCTTTGATATCCTTCAGACCCTTTTCGTAGTTCGGTCCGCCTCTTCTGACATATATCTTGGTATTGTGCTCCTTGAGCTTGTCGGCCCACTTCTGTAGAGCGTTGATGATACCGGTGAAGGTCTTGGCTACATCGGTGAAGTTGGCGATAGCCCCTCCGATGATGAGAATCTTGCCTCTCTCGTCGGGATATCTCGTCATCAGGTCGAAGATGGTCTCGGCGTAGAACTCGGTCTCACCCGTAGTGGGGCCTCCGGAGTACTCTCCGTAGTTCGCCAGATCTTCGACACCTGCGAGATCGGCGATAGTGTCGGCATAGACGACGGAGGCTCCTCCACCGGCCACCATGGTCCAGATACGGCCCTTGGGGTTGAGGATGGTCAGTTTGAGCGAAGCTCCCGATTTGCTGTCGGCTTCCGCTATCGCCTTCTCTTCGGGAGACTGCTCTTCCATACCGAAGGCTGTGGGGAACTCTATATCTCCCCACTTCTCTCTCATCATGAAGCCGGCGGTATCGTCGAGTCTGGCGACGAGGTCGAGGATGTGTGCGTCGTGTCCGACGAGAACGATGGGGTTGATTTCGAGATATGCGAAGTGCATATCGCGGAAAAATCTGAAGAAACGGACGGCGAAGTCTGCGAAAGTCTCTTTGCTCTCTTCGGGGATATCGGCGGGGATATTCTCCCTGACGGCCTTTTCGATATCTTCGTCGCTCATGGTGATGGGTATCTTGACCTCGTTGACCTTCTCGTCCCATCCCTCTTCTACCTCCATACCACCTTCGGCGGACATATAGAGTACATCGTCTTCGCCTACGGTCGTGGCGGCTATGTAGTACTCCTGCTCCTGCTCATGGGGAGTGAAAGGCTCTACGATGAAGTGTGTCAGCTCACCCTTCTGACCGCTGAGAAGCTCCACCTCGCCGGACTGCTTCTCGTCTATCCACTTGGCGGCATCTTCGAGAGTCACATCGCCCGGCTTCTCCACACGGAAGAGAACGAGGTCGTTTTTACCTCTCTTTCCGAAGAGCATATCGGGTTTGGCGACGAGGGGCTCTTCGTTGAGCCAGCTGTAGGCCTCCTCTTTGGCTTTCTCTCTCAATTCGTCACCGCTGGTAACGAGTACGGATTTGAAAGGATAGTTGAATCCGTCGAAATATTCATTCCAGTGTTTGGAAAATAGCGCTTTTCCGTCATATTCGCGTATCGCTCTTTGAGCCATCAGCTTCTCCTTTGATTTTAGGGTTGCGAGATTTTAGCATTTGTAACTTTCAAGACCGATATAAGTATTGTGCAGGGCGCTTATCGATATCTTTTTGTGTATTTTGGAAACAGTCCGCCGAAAATTTTCGATATAGGTGGAACTATATAACCCTTTTTCTCAATTTTTCGGAAATTTTACGGCATGCGACACTCGCCCTCTCTCTGAGAAAGATATCGCTCAGATTCTCGGTATAGGCGGACTCTTCGATATTTATCTCTATAGACTTCACGCCGGCCGCTTCGTAGGGCAGATAGGAGGCCGGGGCGACCTCTCCCGTGGTACCTACGATGATGAGCAGGTCGCAATTTTCGAGAAGTTTCAGAGAGCGGGAGTAGGCTTCCGGGGGAATGGCTTCGCCGAAAAATACGAAATCGGGTTTGAGCGGGGTGCCGCACTTAGGGCATAGGGGAGGGAGATTGGACATATCTATCTTTTCGGAACTCGTCTCGTAAGTGCAGGAGGGGCAGACTATGCGTTTGGCCGTTCCGTGAAACTCCACGACATTCACACTGCCGGCCTCCTGATGCAGATTGTCTATATTTTGTGTGATTATCCCATCGAGGGTACCGTTTGCCTCGAGTCTGGCCAGAAATCTGTGTGCATCGTTGGGAGAGGCTTTGGCATCCATATATTCGTAGAATATCTCTCTTATACCTCTCCAGCTTTCGGCCGGATTTTTCATGAAAAAGCCGATATCGAGTATTTTGGGGTCGTATCTGCTCCATAGTCCATCCTCTCCCCTGAAGGTGGGGATACCGCTCTCGACCGATATTCCGGCCCCCGTGAACGCCACTATGTGCGAAGCCGACTCTATCCATCGACTCGCCGTCTCGTAATCGTCGGGCACTCCCATCTCTCTCCTCTCTTTCGTAATGGCTGTGGAGAATATTTTACCGTCGTATCTTTGATTTCAGGTTATAATCCTGGGAGAGTTGCATAGCGTCTATGCGACAAAGCGTAAGGAGAAGATGATGAAGATTTTCATGATGCTGTTTTGCCCTTTTTTGTTGCTCTCGTCCCTTTTGGCGCAGAGTCCCACATACGGCAGTGCGGGAGCTATCGATCCGACATATTGTCGTCCACCATACGCGCAGAGTCCCACATACGGCAGTGTGGCGCAGCTATATGTGGCCACCTTCGGAAGGGCTGCCGACGGCAAAGGGGTGAAGTATTGGCTCTACGATTCCAATCTGAGTCTCGAAGATATAGCCCGCAGCTTCTTCGAACAGCCGGAGACATCGAGACTCTACGATGGCCGTACTACGGAGGAGTTTATCTCGAGCGTCTATAGAAATCTATTCGGACGAGAAGCCGATGAGGAGGGTATGCGCTACTGGAGAGAGGAGCTCGAAACGGGGAGGGTGGATAGGTCGCACTTCATCCTGGCCCTCATAAACGGAGCGCTTGCGGATGATGCGAAACTGATAGAGAAGAAGGGGAGGATTTCGGAGCTTTTCGCCGCATCGACGGAGACGCTCGACGAGAAGCGCGGAGTCTCCGCCTTCGCCTCCGATATTATGGATTTTTTCGCAGAGAGTGGAGAGGATAGCAACAAAACCGTCTCGCTGCTAAGAGAGGTCTTGCACGAGCTCGCCCGCTCCGGTGCTGCCTATGATGAGAAAATCTTCGAAAGTGCCAAGAGCGCGGTCATGGGAGGCGATATGTCAGGAGATAGGGATATCCCGGATTTTCCCGACTATTTTTTCATATCGGCCACCAAAGCGTATGATTTGGCCGCAAATAGTGGGATAGATATGCACAGTTACGGCTCCAATTCCGGAATATACAATAGCAAGAACGCTTCCCAGACTCAAAGATGGAGAGAGGTGTTGGGCCGTTCGGCCGATGAGAGCGACTTTATCATAGTCGTTATCAACGACAACTGGTTCGGAAATCGAAAAGAGTATGTGGAAGATATGCAGGATGTCTCCAAAATCGACGGATATTTCCGTACGATGAGAGAAGAATTTATCAAACTCTCCGAAGCCAAGGGTGTAGTGTTGGTCAACTTCCCTCCCGATCCTCTGGCCTATTTCGCGGGCGATATCAGGAAAAACTACGACAACGACGCTTCGAACATTCCTGCCAGAGTCAATGAGACAGATACGGTGAAAAAGGAGGGATTCGAAGATATACCCGATAATTTCGCAGGTTTCTGGCAGGTAATAGAGCGTTTGAGAAATCGCTACGCACCCAATGTCAAACTGGCATATACGCTCAAGACATGGGGGATAGGGGTCGATCCCTCTTCTCCACCCGATGCAGAGAGCTGGAAAGCCGATGACGAAGAGATAGTGCGGAAGGTGGAGTATCTTAAAAGTTTCGGTGTGGATTGGGATGCGATAGCCTTCAACTTCAATCCCAATAAGGTGAGCAACGACGATACCCATAGGAAGATAGCGGGCTACTATGCCGCCATAGCGCGGGCCATGGGGAGAAATGCCTTGACGGGATATAGGGTGAGGCCCTATATATGGAAAACGAAAATCTTTCCCGAACACTATCTCGAGACAGATCCGTCCAAGTGGACCCTCGGAGCGGACCTCTCGTATGAGATGAGGAATATAGAGGAGCTTGCTAAGATGGGCTATGCTGGGATAAATCTGGGGTATGGCAACGAACTTGTAGGCAGCAAGAAGAGTTGGCCCAAAGAGTGGAAAGAGGAGGGGAGAGAGCTCATACTTCCACCGACACTCGAATGCTGGCTGAGAGAGTATTTCGATGCGAAAGATTACGACTGTATAGAAGATGCGGTCATTGGAAGAGTACCGCTTCAGGAGATGGAGTGAGAGATGAGTAGGGGAGAGAGAGACTATTTCGCCTCCAAGGCGGCAGATTACGATAGCGAAAGGAGGCGGGTGGAGAATGTGGATAGAATCGCCCGTAAAATCGTGCAGAGTATTCCGCTCGAGAGAAATATGCATATAGCCGATTTCGGTTCGGGGACCGGTCTGCTGCTTAGAAGGATTGCACCCTATGTGGGAAAGATAAGCGCGATAGACCGTTCCGAGTCGATGAACGAGGTGCTCAGAAAAAATCTCGAAGAGATAGAGTGCCCCGTGGTGATGATAGAGAAAGATATAGAGAGGGAGCCCATAGAGGGTGAGTTCGATGCGATTGTCTCTTCGATGACCATACACCATATAGCCGATATAGAGAGGCTGTTTCGCATATTTCACTCACTTTTGAGAGAGGGCGGATATATAGCGCTGGCGGACCTGGATAGAGAGGATGGGAGCTTCCATACGATAGATACGGGAGTGTGCCACTACGGATTCGAACGGGAAGAGCTAAAGCGGATAGCCCGCAGAAGTGGTTTCGACGACTTGAGAGTCTGTGACGCGAGTGTGGTCGAAAAGCCCTACGGAAGCTATCCCGTCTTTCTTTTGACCGGAGTCAAAACTGTAATATCCGAGGATAAGTAGAGGATATGCCTCAAGTGCAAGGCCAAAGAGAGAGATATCGGTATCGATATTTTTTAGCTTGAAAATATTCTCAAGCAGAATAAAGATATACTTCAAATTATCACGATACCGAGGATTTGGTCTCTACAAAAGTTTACAATACGAGGGGGAGGAGGTAGATTGAAAATGAGAATAAAGATTCCGATTGTGGCTATTTCGCTTCTTTTTAACATTGCGGTGTATGCGAAATGCGATACCGATGCAAGGAAGCTGGTGAGTGCCTATTCTCAGATAACGGCTTGCAAAAACAACCGTATATACTGGAGAGACGGTAGCAGTATGCTCTATGACGACGGCAGGAAAAAGAGTTTCGACGAACTCCTCGAGCGAGCCGATATTCAGGATATGTTTCACTATGATTATCCGAAAGGTTCACACTCCTACGGCAAGGCTCCGAAAAGAAATTTCGACCCTGGCCGCATAAGAAACGAAGCCTTTTTCAAAAAACTCTATGGTGCCACGGCAAATGAGGTGCGAAAGAATTTGAGGAGGATAAGGTGGCTACCCCGCTCCGCTCCCAAACCGGTCTATCTGAGGGTGACGAGAGTCAACGGTGTGGATAGGGCGCTCGAGGCCGTATCGAGAGAGCTCGACAGACTTCCGAAAAGATATCTCAAATATCTCTATCCCGTCGGCGGCACCTTCAAATGGAGAAGAATCGCGGGTACGAAGAGATTGAGTGTGCACAGTTTCGGGGCGGCTGTCGATATAAATGTGAAACACTCCGCATATTGGCGCTGGAATAGAGGCAGATATAGATATCGCAACGAGATTCCTCTGAAGATTGTGGAGATTTTCGAAAGACACGGTTTCATATGGGGCGGCAAATGGTATCACTACGATACGATGCATTTCGAATATAGGCCGGAGCTTCTAAGATAGAGAGCAAGAAGTCTCTTCTCTTCATTCACCGGCTTTGTCGCCCGAGCGAAACGCCTCGATAGTGCCGACATCTCTCCCGCTCGGGCTTGGCGGGCTAATCGCTCCCAATAGGAATAAAGCTCTCCCCACTCCGCCCACACTCTCCTATCTGCCGCAGGCGGTTTTGTAGTCGCAGAATATGCATCTGTGCGTCTCGTCCGTTTTGGGGTAGCTTATCGTCTCCTCCTGCGGGAGAGTGTCTATGAGCTCGAGTAGGCTCTCTATGCTCTTTTCGCTCTCTATCTCTATCTCTTTGGATTCGTACAAATCCTCGTATATCGCCTTTATCTCTAAGGCGGGATAGTGTTCTTTCGCCCAGAGGGCATAGAAGGCGGCCTGATGGTCGTCACCTTCGGCTATCTTCCTTTTCAGATTTTTTCCGCTCTTGTAGTCTATCACTCTCACTTCGTTGCGACCGAGGTCTATCCTGTCGGCTTTTGCGCTCAAGATGAATCTTCCAAGCTCTATGTCGCACCACTCCTCGAGCACTATCTGTCTGTTTTCTCGCAGTTTTTCGAAATCTCTTTCGCAGAACTTTTTGAGCCTTGGCTCCCACTCGACGGCGGCATCGAAGCGGATGAGGGGATTGCCGGAGTTGGAGAAGATTTCGTTCATGACGAAAGAGTGGTAGTCGGCTGCGTCGGCGAAACTCTCCTTCTTTTGGGCTGCCTTGTAGAGAGCATCGTGGATGAGAGTGCCCATATTCTCCTCCTGCTCCCCCTGTGGGGGCCGGATGCGAAGCAGATATCTGTAGTAGAGGCGTCTTCTGCACTCTGTGGCGTCTCTGAGCCTCGATGGTGTGAGCCTGGGATCTTTGAGGAAGATATTTTCGGCCCGTATCTCTTCGTCGTAGTGTTGCGGAATCTTCGAGTCGGGGGAGATGATATGCCTGTAGGCAGCGCTGGCCGCCTTCGCTTCGGCCAGACCCAGTTCGAAGAGGAAGCGGCTCGCCTGTCTCTCTTCGTTGTCCGTGTAGCATATGGCCGCTCTTTTACTGTTTTGCAGGAGACGGTAGTAGTAGTGTTTCTGAAGATTCTCTTTGTCGGCTCTCGTCGGGATGGAAGCGGCTCTTCTGATCGCGGAGTTGAGAAAGATATCCTTGTCGGAGACTTTGGGTACCGTCTCCTCGTCGAAATCGGCTATCACCACCGCATCGAATTCTATACCTCTACTCTCGAGTACTCCCATGACGGTGACTCTTCCTCCCTCCGTATCGTCCATCGAAAGCTTCTCCAGCTCCGCCAGCCAGCTATGGAGCATGTGCAGTGGACGCTCCCCGGCTATGAGATCCCCGTATTTTTCGAAACGGTATAGGGCCTCCTGCACCACCTCCTCCTCTCTGGAGGATACGGGCAGCTCCGAGAGAAAGGCGATGAACTCTTCGAAGCTCCCTATCTTTTCGAAGCGTTCGGGAAGATCGCTGCGCTCCATTCTCATCGATGCCGCTTCGGATATTCCCGAGAGATCTTCGTAGAGATCTTTGAGCATACGGTAGTAGCGGCTTTGGACAAAGGGAATACCCATGGCATAGTTGAAATTTCTATATCTGTCGAAGAGTCTCAGATAGTCCGCGAAACTCTCGTCCGGGAGTATGACGGCGCTACGGTCAGGGTCCGCCCCCTCCTCTATGAATCTCTCTATGCTCGCCAAAATATAGGCGCACTGGTCTATTCTGTCGTCGAAAGAGGCAATTTCGATACCTTTTCTCTCTGGTGCCGAGACTTTACGGCGTCCGACTATCCTCTTTTTTGAGAGGTCCAGAGATATGGCGTAGTCGGCTTCACTCCCTTCGGGCAGCAATCTTTGGACACTTTTTCTGTTGAAAGGGGTGCTTATGAAGTGTACTCTCAGGCTGCATAGCTCTGCGACCCGGTGCAGAAGTTCGAGCTCGAATCTGCCGAGATACCCCTCTACATGGATATCTATGCTTTCGAAAGAGGAGAGAAATTTCGTAGGGAGTCTGTACTCTTTTACCGTAATCCTGTCGATGAGTTTTTCCTCTTCGAGAATCTTTCTGTAGTTTTCAAAAAGCTCTTCGAGAAGCCTCAGATGCGTTTCGTAATCTCCGTAGATATCGGCTGTCGATATCTCTTCAAGTCTCTCGGAGAGGAGTTCGGATACCGTACTCTTTTCGGCATAGAGCTCTTCGAAGAGACGGAAGATGAAGTGGCTGTCCCGCAGAAAAGAGAGGAAGTTTTTGTCGAAACCGAGTTTTTCCATATCGATACTCTCTATGGCCCTGTAGAGATAGAGTACCCTGCTCCCCTCGTCTATGAAGACTCTGTCTGGTACGACCACACAGCGCTCTATGAACTCTTCCATAGTGTAGAGTTTGGGGATGAAACCGTCTTCGCACGAGGCTATATACTCCCGTATGGCTCTCATGCCGGGATACACGAGCATCTTCATACTCTCTCCTCCTTCACTCTCTCGAAGAGTCCCAGTTCGCGGTTCTTTCTTATCTCTGCGCTGGGGAGGACGAGACCGTGCATCGCTATATATACGCCTTCTGGGATATACTCGAGTGCGCATATGGCAAAGCTCAGGTTGGCCGTCGCCTCTATCGGGTCGATGGAGAAGGGGTACATCGAGCCGGTAAAGACCACACTTTTGCCCGCTATCGGATACTCTTTCAATGCGGCGGCACTGAGATGCATGGTATCGGTGCCGTGGATGACAACTATCCTGCTCGATTTGCTGCTCTGTATATGGCGGCAGAGTTGCAATCTGTCGGCATCATCCATATCGAGACTGTCCTTGTAGATGAGTCCGTCGATTTCGAAAGACAAGCCTCTCATACTTTCGAGAGCTCTTCGGGGAGCGTCGTCGTTGCGGGGGATGGTGAGTTCTCCCCTTATGGGGTCGTAAACTTTGTTGAAGGTGCCGCCTGTATTGATTATGGCTATCATCGTCCCTACCTTGTACACAAGAGTGAATCACAGGGCTAATGATAACGGAAATCGGGACAACGGGAAAGTGTATTCTTCAAAATCTCCCATTTTGGGGAGAAAGCTAGGGTGCGTGAAGTACGCACCTCTCTTTAGAGAGCTCCGAGAGCCTTCTTTACATTGTCGTCGGCCATGGAGATGTTCCACTCCGGCTCCCAGACCACCTCCACTTCGACATCTTTGACACCCTCGACTCTCATCTCCACCGCATCCTTCACCCACTGTGTGAGCATCTGGTGCAGAGGACATCCGCGGGTCGAGAGGGTCATGACCACCTTTACATTGCATTCGTCATCTATGACGGCATCGTAGATGAGCCCCATCTCCACGAGATTGAAACCCACCTCGGGGTCTATGACATTTCTGATCGCATCGAAAACCTGCTCTTTGCTTATCGCACACATCGTCATTCTCCTTCGTTTTTACCGAAACGCAGCATCCAGAAGACGCTCGCGAGCATATAACCCGCTCCCACCACTATCAGGAGAGAACCACCTTTGAAGAGATCTTTATATCCGCTCAATATACCGAGACCGGCTATCACCACGCCTATCGCGGTGAAGCCGAACTCCCAATCCGCCATTCTGGCAGGATACATCTCGTTGAGCATCGGTACTCTCTTTTTGCCCACGAGAGGCGCATACCTTTCGAACCATACAAGGAAGGGTATGATTTTGTAGAGATGGCCGGTGATGAGGAATCCCACGAATCCCATCATGAAAAACCAGGCCGCCGAGAGCAGGATATTCTCACTTCCCGATATCGCGGCGACGAATCCCAGTATCACCGAAGCTACGAGGGAGCCGTAACCGAAAAACATCGAACGGGCCCAGATATCGTTCTCCTTCCTCGCTCTTACTCCATATATCAGATAGACCTGATATATGTAGAGTGTAATCGCCGCGAATATCAGAGCCATGGCCAGCATCGCCCCCCACGATATGTTGAGGATGGTGGAGAGCAGATGGAGTACCACCGCCACGCTCATGATATTGAAGGAGCGCTCAATCGGCTTCTGGTCGAAACCGTGGGCGAGCCCGAACATCGGCAGTAGAATCAGCGAGAGCCCCATTATCGTCAGGAGTACATAACCTCCCAGAACCAGTACGGCGTGTGTACCGAGCCAGCGCGATATATCCAGCTCCACACCCGCACCGATGGCGAGCGTCATCGTGAAGCCCACGACTATACCGGTCGTGAGGAAGATATTGGCCGCAACGGCCGTCTTGACCGTCAGCGTGATGTTTTCTGCCTTTTTGAGCGTCATTATCGTATCGAAGAGATATATCAGCATCGATACGAGGACCAGCAGACCGCCGTATGGGAGTATCGCCGGAGCGCTCCAGAAACCACCCACCATCAGAAGCATACCGCTAAGCAGAAGAGGCCATATCACATAGTAGAGATCGACCGAATAGTGTCCCACCTCCACGACGACGGGTATGAGCTGTGCCATCGCGCCGAAGATAATCATCATCACGAAACCAAGCAGAAAGAGATGAACCCAGCCAGCTATGTAGGGATCGAAGTGCCCCAACCCGGGGTCTATTCCCAGGAGAGAGAGGGCGGCTACGAAATAGATGAGCGTCCCGAGCACGAAGAAGGGAGCTATCATCCCAAAAGGCGGAGCATACTCTCTGGAGACGGAAAACATCTCTATCTACCCGTGACAGCTGGCATCGTCGAGATTGGCCTTTTCGCTCTCACCCTCTTTGTAGGTGAAGACGAGTTTGACACGGCCGTCGTCCATATCCTCTGTCGCCACATCGTAGTTGGCGCCTACCTTGTCGAGAAGTCCCATCGGCTTCTTGTGGTTTATCATAACCAGTTTCTTGTCGGGACCGTCTATCATCTTCAGACCGGCCATGGCGTTTACCATAGGCTCCGGAGGTCCGCATCTGGATGTATCGAATTCGTAAACCTCGGTATCACCCTCTTTGTAGTTGAAAAATGGAACCGTCGCACCGGTAACCTCTATTTCGTTCTTCTGTATATCAGACATAATCACTCCTATTTTGAATTTGGAGCATTATAGTCCCCATAAGCTGAGATTATCTTGATATCGGTCAAAAATTTCACTCCCTTTTTTCGCGGAGCCATCTTTCGAGACCGAGAAGTTTTTTCCTCGTCAGGTCGGGATAGCTGCCACCGAGTCCTTTGCCGTCGTTGCCGTGACAGCCGGCGCAGACACTACTGAAAAACATCTCCGCCTCTTTGGGATAGGGGTGGGGAGCCTTCGTACCCGAGAGCTCCATGACATCCCAAATCCCGAAATAGAACCCCACCCCAAGCAAACCTAAATTTCTCGTCCCATCACCAACCACGACGAGGAGTTCATGTGTGAAATGAACAGCTGAAATGATTTTGACAATAAAAAGGGTGATTTGTGTTGCTAATGCCGATTTTTAGGGCAGAGCTATCTCTTTGAGTGGGTAAGAAGGAAAAGGGTTGTCAAGATATTCCAAGCTTGTTTCATAGCTCTTTTGTGTATAGCATGGAGTATCTCCACAAACTCGCTATTGACCTTGAGAACAAGCCGTCTGGCATGCCAGATTACTTTGCCTGCAATGTGGTAAAGCTTATAGCGAATGGTCTGTATCGTATGCCTTTGCCAATTGTGTTGCAGGGTTTCTTTGAAGAGCATAAAAAGAGTGGGCATTGTATCGGGATCTGCGTTGGTTGCAATGACACTGTAGCGTTCACGGGTCAGTACCAGCTTCTCCTCTTCGCTGAGCATTTCCCAGATACCTGGAAGCATAGGGGTGATGGACTTTTTAATCACAATCAGCCTGAAGGCATGTTGGCTTTCGTGCATCGTATGCCAGAACTCCGCAACTTCCTCTTTGAGGTGATGGTCTTTTCCTTCGGTTTCTTGTATCGGTTCCCACTGGGTGATCTCGTCAATGTTTTCAAGTACACGACTGTCAAGGCGGGCACCAATGGTATAGGTGATATGGTTTGCTTCGCAGTAATCAAACAGGGCGTGTTGATACGAAGCACTGTCGGCTCTTAGATAGGAGAGTCTTTTATCCTTTGGGAGTTGGGCCATGCAGCGTTTGACAAACGAGAGGTTGTAGTCTGCTGGGGCGATGTTACCAGAACGAAACTCACTGTGGACAACATAACCGCCATTGATGTGTCCGATTATAGGGCTAAAACCCGGGAACTGTTTGTAGGTGTTCTCAGCTGTGCTTTTATGGCTTTCGATGATGGTGGCATCGATATCGAGTATCAGAGGCTCATTAATATGTCTAAGGTAGCGTCCAA
>CAJXJF010000051.1 GCA_913054475.1 uncultured Nitratifractor sp. | reverse complement strand
TGCCGCATTATACAGAAGAGAAGGTTTACTTTTCTTTAAAAATCAACAATTTATTAACAATTATTAAACATAAATGGGAAAGAAGGTCATTTTATCAAAAAATAGGCCATCTCGAAGCGAAACTATCGCCGATGTTCGGCTTCGAGCCAGTTACGAGCTATCTCTCTGAGCCCCTTGACATTATCGGATGCGAATATCCTAAGCTCGGTATCCCTCTTCGCACCCGGTGAGAGACCGTGCGACTCGAGATACTCCACGATGGCATCTCCAGAGTGTATCATTACCGGCTTTCCCCCGAAATAGTCCTCTATAGCAGTGGAGATAAGGGGAAAGTGCGTACAGCCGAGGATGACAGCATCGGGTGCGGATTCGATATCCCGGAAGTAGTGTCTCATCATGGCTTCCACTATCTCACCGTCGAATATCCCCTCTTCGACCACGGGGACGAACATACCAGTCTGTATCGCGGTCACTCTTTCGTAGCCGAGATTGTGAAGCTCCCTCTGGTAGCGGGCAGAGTCTATCGTGGCCCTCGTACCCAAAACGAGAATATCGGCATCTCTCTTTTGGATACGATTCTCGAGCGCCCTTATCCCAGGCTCTATCACGCCATATACGGGGTAGTCGCTCTTCTCTCTCATTCGGGGAAGGGCGTGGGCACTGACGGTATTGCAGGCTGTAACGAGTATATCTATATCGAAGTTGTTGAAAAACTCTATCGCTTCGAGTCCGTAGCGTATGATGGTATTGGAGTCTTTGGTGCCGTAGGGTACTCTGGCCGTATCTCCGAAATATACTATCTCGTCGAAGAGCCCCTCTCTAAGCAGGGAGCGTACGACGGTCAATCCGCCAGCACCAGAATCGAAGACGCCGACTCTAAGAAAATCTTTTTCGCACTTCATCGCTTCTCCGTTTCGCTATCTCCGAGACCGGATTTTCCCTATCCTGCGTGGGGCGTTGGCATCCACTCCGCCCAAAAGGAGCGGGAGTGCGAAGCTTTTTGGCGCCCTAAGCTCCTTCGTTCATGATGCTTAGAAATTCATCGTTGTTCTTGGTCTTGAGCATCTTGGAGTAGAGGAATTTCAGAGCCTCAACCTCTTCCATATTCTGCATAGCGTTTCTTATGGCCCATACCTTCTGCAGGGTCTCCGGCTCGGCGAGAAGCTCCTCTTTTCTCGTTCCCGATTTGGTCACATCTATGGCAGGGTAGATTCTTCGCTCGGCAACATGTCTGCTGAGCACCACTTCGGCATTTCCCGTACCCTTGAACTCTTCGAAGATGACTTCGTCCATCCTGCTTCCTGTCTCTATCAGTGCGGTCGCTATGATGGTGAGGCTGCCGCCGTTTTCTATATTTCTCGCAGCTCCGAAGAAGCGCTTGGGTTTGTGCAGGGCGTTGGCATCCACTCCGCCCGAGAGTACCTTGCCCGAACTTGGCGTAACGGTGTTGTAGGCTCTCGCGAGGCGGGTTATCGAGTCGAGGAGTATGATTACATCCTCTCCGAGCTCGACCCTTCTCTTGGCGCGCTCTATCACCATCTGCGCGGTGCGTACATGGTTTTGCGCCGGCAGGTCGAAGGTGGAGCTGTAAACTTCGCCCCGTACCGAGCGCTGCATGTCGGTCACCTCTTCTGGTCTTTCATCCACGAGCAGCACCATGAGGGTGGCATCGGGATTGTTGTGGCTCACACCGTGGGCTATCTCTTTGAGCAGTTCGGTCTTACCCGTTCGCGGAGGAGCCACCACGAGGGCTCTCTGCCCTTTACCCATAGGGGCGAAGAGGTCTATCACCCTGCCGGTAAGTTTCATGGGATTGTATTCGAGTTTGAGTTTCTCGTTGGGATAGAGTGGGGTGAGGTTGTCGAAGAGGGGACGCTTTTTGGACTCTTCGGGCGGCATGTAGTTGATAGCCTCTATCTTGAGCAGAGCGTAATACTTCTCCTGCTCCTTGGGTGCTCTCACCTGCCCGGTGACGATATCGCCGTTTCTGAGAGCGAAGCGTTTTATCTGTGTGGAGCTCACATAGGTATCGTTGCCGGAATTGGCGAAGTTGCCGTCTATGGAGCGCAAAAAGCCGTAGCCGTCGTTCATGATTTCGAGGATACCGGTATAGAGAATGTATCCGCCCTGACTCACCTGAGATTTGAGGATTTCGAATATCAAATCTTTTCTCTGAAACTCGTTGGGGTTGTCAACCCCTATCTTTCTCGCTATCTCTATCAGCTCGTCGAGACTCTTTTGCTGAAGGTCCTCTATCTTGTATCCATCTACCGGTACATGAGTCCTGTTGTGAACTCTCCTATTGCCATTGGCGGAACCGCCGCCGTTTTTCTGCCTGCTATCGTCCATGATTCCTCTTGTGATTTACAAATATCAAACTAAAATACATTTCGCAGAGTATAAAATAGAGATTTTCACACTCCAGACCCCGCAAGAGCCCTTCGAAAATGCGGCACACCCTCGTTTCTGCGAAGATGTTCATGTGTAGTGAGCGCATTATATTCCAAAACTATTTAAATGTCAAATTTTCGAAGATAAGTCCCCTATATCGCAAAAGGCTATAATTATTGAAACGAAGGAAGGAGGATGGATTGAAAAGAAGAGCAGCCAACGCCAACGCTTTCTATCCGGGAAGCTGTAGCGATATAGAGAGAATGATAGAGAGTTTCAACACTGTACTGGAGGGCTCCGTAAAGCATGGAGAGATTCTACGCAAAAGGGCGAGGGCCATAATCGCCCCCCATGCGGGATATATATACAGCGGATTTACGGCCAATATGGCCCACAGAATTCTGGGCAACGCAAAGCCGCAGAGGGTGGTGGTCATAGGTCCCAGCCACCATCTCTATTTCGAGGGGATAAGCGCTTCGGTGATGGAGAGTTACGAGAGTCCGTGCGGCGATCTCGTGATAGATAGGGAGTATATAGAGAAACTGGCGGAAAGTTTCGAACTGCTCTATGCAAAAGAGGCTCATGAGAGAGAGCACAGCACCGAGACTCAGATACCTTTCATCCGACACTACAACCCCCAAGCGAAAGTGGTGGAGCTCATATACGGCAGGATAGATTACGAAAGGCTCGTACCTATTATAGAGTATATACTTTCGGATGAAAAAAATGCCGTAGTCATAAGCACCGACCTCAGCCATTTTCACACTCTTGCTCAAGCCGAAAGAGTCGATAGAGTCTGCCTCGAGGGGGTGGCCCGCAAAGATACGAAGATACTCGAAAACGCTTGCGAGGCGTGTGGCATAATCGGAATGGAGGCGATGGTCTTTGTGGCACAAAGAGAGGATTACGGAGTCGAGATACTCGACTATCGCACCAGTGCGGACGCCAGCGGCGACAGGGAGAGAGTGGTGGGCTATATGAGCGCCATATTCACTCGATAGCCCCTCGTCACTCTCGCTCTTGCCGACAGGGAGAGATGAAGTGAAAAGTGTTGGAATCGAAGAGCCCTCTGTCGCTTAGTTTGAGTTCCGGTATGACGAGCAGTGCGGTGAAGGAGAGTGTCATAAAGGGGGCAGAAAGGGTGGAGCCGAGCTCCTCTTTTACGAATCTGTCCATCTTCTGGTAGAGGGCCGCGGTCTCGAAGCCGTCCATATCGCTCATAAGGCCGGCTATAGGGAGTGGGAGGAGCATCTTCTTTCCCCTGCCTACCGCCGATATCCCTCCTGTAGAGTCGATTATCAGGTTGGCAGCCTGTGCCATGGAGTCGTCATCCGTGCCGACTACGACGATATTGTGGGAATCGTGGGCGACACTCGAAGCGATAGCCCCCTGCAGAGGACCGAATCCGCATATATGCGCGAGTCCCTCTATCTTCCTGTTCTCGTAGCGATTTATAACGGCTATTTTGAGAATCTCCTCATTGGGAGGAGATATCCTCTCCTTCGTTATCAGTTGATGGTCCACTACCTCTATCACCTCCATTCTCTCACACTCCGGCATATAGAAATCGCTGGCCTCTTTTTTGCTGCAGGAGAAGTTGTTCGGGCTGGGGCTTTGGAGTCTTGGCAGCAGTGTCTCTCCCCTTTCGGCGACGCAGACTCCGCCTATGAAGCACTTTACGACTTCAAACTCCTCGAGATCCCCGACCATTATGAAGTCGGCCCTCTCCCCCTCTCTGAGCAGTCCCACATCGAGACGGTAGTGCTCCACCGGATTGAGTGAGGCGATCGTGAGTACATCGAAGAGATCGTATCCCAGCTTCACGCTCCTTCTGACCATGGCGTCTATATGCTCTCTCATCAGCTCGTCCGGATGTCTGTCGTCGCTACAGAACATCAGCTTTTCGGGGTATTGGGCGATGAGCGGGTGCAGGGCTTCGAAATTTTTCGCCGCCGAGCCCTCCCGTATCAGGATTTTCATCCCCTTCTCTATCTTCTCTTTCGCCTCTTCATAGCCGAAGGATTCGTGATCGGTCTCTATACCGGCATCGATATAGCGACTCAGGCTCTCTCCTCTGAGAGCGGGGCAGTGGCCGTCGATGGGCACTCCCGCTCTTTTGGCTGCGGCTATCTTGCCCATCATATCTTCATCGGCGGCGATAACTGCGGGAAAGTTCATGACTTCGCTCAGATAGCCGACTCCATCCATCGATAGAAGCTCCTCTATCTCCTCTACACCGAGTACGGCACCGCTGGTTTCGAAAGGGGTGGCCGGTACACAGGGCGAGGCACCGAAGAGTATTCGCAAAGGAGTCTTCGAAGCGTTTTCGAGCATGAACTTCACCCCCTCCACTCCCAGAACATTGGCTATCTCATGGGGGTCCGAGACGGTGGCTACGGTTCCGTGTCTCACCGCGAGCCTGGCGAATTCGGATGGCGGAAGCATGGAGCTCTCTATATGGATATGGGCATCCACGAAACCCGGCAGAATATAGTCGCCCCCGCAATCTTCGATTTCGACTATTTTCGCTATTGTGCCCTCTTCGATCTCCATCCTCACCGGATAGATCTCCCTCCTGTGTATATCTACCAGCCTTCCTTCCACTATCTGCATATCTTCTCTCTCTTCATCGAAGCTATACCGCTCCCTGGTCTATCATCGCGTTCGCAACTCTTCGGAAGCCGGCTATATTGGCCCCCATCAGCAAGTCGCCCTCCTCGCCGAACTCTCTGGATGTGTTCATGGCCGTATTGAAGATGTTTTTCATAATCTCGAAAAGTCTGCTGTCCACCTCCGTGAAACTCCAGCTCTGCATACTGGCGTTTTGTGCCATTTCGAGCTGACTTACGGCCACTCCACCCGCATTTGCCGCCTTGGCGGGACCGAAATATACACCGTTGGCTTTGAGGTAGGCTATCGCTTCCGGTGTACTTGGCATATTCGCCCCTTCGTTGACGAGGATACATCCATTGTTGACGAGGTTTTTGGCATCCACGAGTGTCAGTTCGTTCTGTGTGGCGCTCGGGAAGGCTACATCGCAGGGTATATTCCAGACCGCATGCCCACCTTCGGGATATTGGTGCAGGGGTATGTATGTAGCGTCCTTGTGGATATGGGCATACTTCTCCAGCGACTCCCTGCCCACCTCCTTTATCGCTTTGAGGGTATTTAGATCCACTCCCCTGGGGTGGTATATGGTCCCTTTGCTATCGGAGCAGGTGACGGGAAGCGCCCCCATCTTTTTGAGCTTCTCTATCGTATAGATAGCCACATTTCCGGCACCGGAGACTGTACAGATTTTCCCCTTTATCTCCAGTCCGTAATGTTTGAGTATGTTTTCGGCGAAATATACCGAACCGTAGCCGGTGGCCTCCTTGCGGGCGAGAGAGCCTCCCCATATTATCTGCTTGCCGGTCATGGCCCCTTCGAAACGCATGGTGAGCCTCTTGTATTCGCCGAACATATAGCCTATCTCTTTGGCCCCCACACCGATATCTCCCGCGGGGACATCTCTGGTCTGCCCCATATGGTGGAAAAGCTCGCTCATGAAGGCTTGACAAAAAGCCATTATCTCCTTGTCGCTCTTGCCTTTGGGGTCGAAATTGCTTCCGCCCTTGCCTCCCCCTATCGGAAGACCGGTGAGGGCGTTTTTGTATATCTGTTCGAATCCGAGAAATTTGACTATACCGAGATTGACCGTAGGGTGGAAGCGCAAGCCCCCTTTGTATGGCCCTATAGCGGAGTTGAACTGTACTCTGTAGCCGAGATTGCTGCGTATCCTGCCCGAATCATCGACCCATGTGACTCTGAATATTATGCTTCTCTCCGGTGTTACGATACGCTCGAGGATACCGTGCTCCCGATATCTGTCATCCTCCTCCAGGAGCGGGACGAGAGATTCGAAAACCTCCGTAGCCGCCTGGTAGAACTCACTCTGCCCCGGCGAAGACTCCTTCACATACTCCAGCACTTCGGCTACATACTCTTTCGCACTCACTTTGGCTTCTCTCCTCATTTATAGGTTACGGGAGAGGATCCGGGCGGCCTCTTTGGCGTGATAGCTGATTATTATATCGGCCCCGGCCCGTTTGAACGAAAGGAGAGTCTCCATCATCACTCGTTCGTAGTCTATCACTCCCGCTTTGGCGGCCGCTTTGAGCATGGAGTATTCTCCGCTGACATTATAGAGCGCCAAAGGCAGAGTGGTGGCATCTCTTATCTCCCGTACTATGTCGAGATAGGCCAGTGCAGGTTTGACCATGAGTATGTCGGCTCCCTCTCTTTCATCCTCGATACTTTCGGCCAGCGCCTCTCTGCGGTTTGCCGGATTCATCTGATAGCTTCTGCGATCGCCGAAACTCGGAGCGCTTTCGGCCACATCCCTGAAGGGGCCGTAGTATGCGCTCGCGAATTTGCTCGAATAGCTCATTATGGGGATATGGCTGAAGCCGGCACCATCGAGAGCCTCTCTGATAGCCATAACCATACCGTCCATCATACCGCTTGGAGCTATCATGTCGGCACCCGCTTTGGCATGGACTATCGCCTGTACTTTCAGATTTTCGAGAGTTGTGTCGTTGTCCACGGTCTGCAAGACGGGGTCGAGGACTCCGCAGTGTCCGTGCTCGGTATATTCACAGAAACAGAGGTCGGTGACTATGTAGATATCGGGATGTGCCCTCTTTAGCTCTCTTACGGCAGTGGCTATTATGCCGTGCTCACACATGGCATCGCTTCCCACACTATCTTTGATATCGGGAATGCCGAAGAGGATGATAGACCTCAGGCCGAGACTTTTGAGCTCACGGCACTCCTCTATGGCCGTATCTATACTCATCTGGAAGACTCCAGGCATGGAGGAGACCTCCTTTTTTATCTTCTCTCCGCCTCTTATGAAGAGGGGGTAGATGAAATCTTGCGTATGCAGGTGGCTCTCCTGAAGCATATCCCTAAGCACGGGCGAGAGTCTGCGTCTTCTGAATCGTACGAACATTGCAACACCTTTCACTCTTTTTGAAAATTTTACTATCTTTAGGTAGAAGAGAGTTTAGTTCTCCTCCGCTTCGCATCATCAATCGGGCATGGGTCTGATAAATTTGATACCAATCATCGCTATGATGACCTCCAAGAGGCTCGAGAGAATCAATCTGTAGTATGCGAGAATGTCTATATTGCCCGACTCGTAACCGATGGTGGCGACGGCTATGAGTAGAGTCAGCGGCATGGAGAGGGCGAGGGCGGTGCTCAGAGCGGTTCTGTATCCGTCGTTTTTTCTCAGATAAAAAGCCGAAAGCAGACGGATGAAAATCATAACCGCCGTAATCAAAAGAGCACCCGAAAGTACACCCGGTATGGCGAGCGCCTTTATATCGAAGGAGACACCCACATGTATGAAAAAGAGGGGCACGAGAAAGCCGAAGCCCAGACTCGACATCTTCTCCTCCAAGTCCTTGTTGTAGTGGAAAAAGGCCGAAATGGCCACACCCGCTATAAACGCTCCAAGGGCGAGTTCGAGATGCAGTACGAGCATAAAGGAGATCATTATGAAAAAGAGAGCCATCGCCAGTCGTATATCCTGATCGGATGTATCCATTTTGGGCATGAGAGCGCTCTTTATCTCGGGATACCACCAAAAGAGCAGATGCAGCAGTCGATAGAGCACTACGATGGATATCAGAAAGAGTGCGAGATAGAGAAGCTCCACGAAAAGAGGGATTCCAAGTCCGACGGTACTGGCGGCATCCACTATCGTGAGTGCGACGATACTGGCGACTTCGCCCAAGACTCCTACGCTCACCGCCAGCTTGAGCCATCTCTCCTCTTTCCCGTAAATTTTGGATAAAGAGGCGAGAATACCGATAGATACGAGCGGCAGGGATATGATGACGATGGAGTTGAAATCGAGGATGCTTCCTATGGCGAGAGAGAGTAGTCCGAGAGAGACGATAAAGGCAATGCCCTGCTTCAGAAGATATTCGGACTCTTTGGCGATCTGCCTCAAATTCACCTCCATACCGGCGAGAAACATCAGATAGAGAAAACCGACTTCGGCTACGAGTTCAAAAAAGTCGTTTTCATGAAGAATGCCGAAATAGGCCATGAGAGAGCCGAGAATTATCTCTACGGGAGGGGTCGGCATCTTGATCGTTTTGGCTATGTAGGGAGAGAGCCATATAAGCAGAGAGAGGGCGAGAATCAATATGGTATCGTCACTCATGACAGCTCGTCGCTATTTCATAACCAAGACTTGCGAGTAGTTGCAGATCACTGCGGGCTTCTCTACCTTTGGTGGTGAGATAGTCTCCTATTACAATCGAATTCGCACCCGCTTCGAAGAGCTCCTCTTCACGCCCGGCAAAGAGCCTCTCTCTTCCGCCAGCGACCATGACTATACCCCTCTCTCCCATGAAGGCTCTACTCTTGCGCACTATCTCCAGGGCTTCATCTGCGTCGATATCCGACTCCTTCAGAGGCAAAGCGGGATTGGGAAGATAGAAATTCAGAGGTACCGCTTCGGGCTCGAGACTCTCTATCGAGCGCAAAAGGCTCTCTCTGTCGGCAGAGCTCTCCCCCATGCCGAAGATACCTCCTACACATAGCGCCAAACCCGCACTCTTGACAGCTTCGCAGGTTGCGTACCTCTCCTCCCAGCCGTGGGTAGTGCATATCTGCGGATAGTATTCGCGACTCGTTTCGAGATTGTGGTTGTAGCTATCGACTCCGTGCTCTTTGAGATAGCGAAGCTGCTGCAAACTTGCGATACCGTTGCACGCTATGATAAAGAGCTCTTCGAAACTCTTTTTGAGCGCGCTCGCCACTTTCGCGATATATTCGGTGCGGCTATCGCTCAACCCTCTGCCCGATGTCACGAGACAGTAGCCTACCGCTCCGACTTTTTTGGCCGTGTGCGCCTCTTTGAGAATCCTCTCCAGGCTCTTGTATCCATATCTATCGATATCGGCTCCATATCGGAGGCTCTGGGCACAGAATTTGCAATCCTCCGTGCAGGCACCGCTTTGTAGATTGTTTATGGCACATAGATAGATCTCTTTTTTCATGTCGCGAATTATACTCTATTTCATACTCTTTATAAAAATGGAATCGAATGAAAGGGGAAGAAGGATGGTGGCGCGGGGCGGAATCGAACCGCCGACACAAGGATTTTCAGTCCTTTGCTCTACCGACTGAGCTACCGAGCCTCTCGGGGATATTTGGAAAATGTGGGTGCAATTATATGTAAAATCTCTTAATGTCAGCTTAAACTCTTTACGAAGCGAATGAATTCCTCTCCTCTGGCCACATACGAAGGGTATTGGTCGAGACTGGCCGCCGCGGGGGAGAGGAGGATAGTCTCTCCCTCAACGGCTACGGAGGCAATCTCTTCGAGTGCCTCGGGAATCCTTTCGTGTACCGATACCGGGATTTTGCGCTCTTTGGCCATACTTTCGAGCTTTTTTCTATTCGATGCCACCGCATAGAGTCTTACCTGCATAGTGGAGAGAATATCCATGAGGGGGGATAGATCGACCCCCTTGTCGTCTCCGCCGAGTATCAGATGCAATGGGGTGTCGCAATAGGCGTAGATAGCCTGTATGGCGGCATCTATATTGGTGGCCTTGGAGTCGTTTACCCACACTCTGCCCATACTGTCTCCAAGCTCCTGCTGCCGATGGGCATCGATTTGGAAGGAGTTTATCGCTTCGTAGTCACACTCGTCGAAGAGTGTTCTACAAACCGCGAGTGCCAGCGAGGCATCCATGGCGAAGGCACCACGGTATTTCAGGCGAGAGAGCTCTATATCGAAGTAGGAGGCTATGTCTGCGATATCGGCATACTCCACCACCCATGCGGCACTTTTGGGAACTTTCATCCCCCTGGGAACGAGGGCCAGCTCACCCTCTCTCATCCTCTCTACGACCGAGATTTTGTCTCTTTCGTAGGCTTCGGCGCTTCCGTGCCACGATAGATGGTCGGGTGTGACGGGCAGGAGCAGATATATACCGGGTGAAGCTTTTTTGCTATGGTGCAGAGTGTAGGAGCTCGTCTCGAGTACCCAGATGGGAGAGCGCGGATCGAGTTGTGCGAGAGGGGTGCCGATGTTCCCTCCGCCAAGCGCTCCCCTCTCCTCGAGAAGATGTGTCAGCATCTGTGTGGTCGTAGTCTTTCCGTTGGTTCCGCTGACCCAGATAGTCAATGGGCTCTTGCCGACGGGATATCCGGGAGCGAAAAGTTCGAAAAGCTCTCTATACGACGAATCGAGGAAGAGGTCGTATTCGCTTACGGGATTTCGCGCTCTTTTCAAGAGCGGACTCTCGGGACGGATACCGGGAGTGAGTATCTGCATGGAGCTCTTTTGCGGATCGAACTCTCTGGAGGGGTGTATGCGGTTGCCTTCCGTGTCGGTGAAGCTCTCGGCGCTGTTGTCGTCGTAGAAGTCGAAACCTCCTCCGAATAGACGGGCTATGGCTCTGGTCGTTTTGCCGTAGCCGAAAAAGGATAGCTCTTCTTTGCGCATCATCTTATCTTCAGTGTGATGAGTGCCAGGATATTGGCTATGAAGGCTATCATCCAGAAACGGACGATAATCTTGTTCTCCGCCCAGTTTTTCATCTCGAAATGGTGATGAATCGGAGCCATCAGGAAGACTCTTTTGTTTCTCAGCTTGTAGCTGCCGACCTGGAGGATGACCGATACGGTCTCTATGACGAAGACTACTCCTATGAGTATCAGGAGGACTTCACTCTTGCCGAGTATGGCGAGATATCCGAGAAACGCTCCTATGGCGAGTGAGCCTGTATCGCCCATGAAGAGTTCGGCGGGATAGCAGTTGTACCAGAGGAAGCCCAGAAGGCCTCCACTGAGGGCGGCCGCGATTATAACCACCTCTCCCACTCCCTGTATATTGGGGAGCAGCAGATAGCGGGAGAATACGGCATGTCCGGTCAGATATACGATAACCCCCAGCGTACCGAGGGCGATTACGGTAGGTACGGTGGCCAGACCGTCGAGGCCGTCCGTCAGATTGACCGCGTTACTGCTTGCGACGATGACGAGCATCCAGAAGAGGATGGAGAAGATACCCATATCGAAAAGGGGCTTTTTGAAAAAGGGGATATAGAAATCTGTCGGAAAATCCGCTATATAGACCAGTGCGGTGGAGATTATCGCGGCTACAGCGAGCAGAAGCGCCATTTTGCCTCTGGCGCTCAAACCCTGCAGATTGTCTTTGCTGAGTATCTTCCCGAGGTCATCCTTGAGGCCTATGGAGGCATAGCCCACGATGACGACGATACCGAGGAGTACATATATATTGTCGAGTCTCGCGCTCAAAAGGGTGGCTACGAGGGTGGAGAAGATGAAGACCGCGCCGCCCATGGTGGGGGTGCTCCTCTTCGCCTCGTGTGCCGGTACGAATTTGTTTATCGGCTGGGCTGCCTTTTTGGCCGTGGCCCAGGATATATATCCTGGCATCAGCAAAAGGGCGAGCGAAAAGGAGATAAAAAACGCGAAACCGGCACGGACGCTTATATAGAAAAAGAGATGGATATCGAGTAGTTGATGCAGATAGTACAGCATGGCAATCTTTCAATCTTTTATAAGTCATGAAACGATATTTTACTACAATATCATGAAAGATTGGAAAGGGGGAGTGTAAAGGAGTGAAAGAGAATAGATGCATACTGATAATAACGGACGGAATCGGATACAAACCACAAAGCAGGGCGAACGCCTTCGAGACGGCCCGGAAACCGACATACGAAAAGCTCTTCGAAAGCGTGCCCCATACCCTCGTATCCACATACGGGCTGAGTGTGGGGCTTCCCGAAGGGCAGATGGGCAACTCGGAGGTCGGCCATATGACCATAGGTAGCGGAAGGGTACTCTATCAGGATCTCGTCAAGATATCTCTCGCCCTCGAAGATGGCTCTTTGGCGAAAAACGAAGCTCTCAGACAGACTGTGGATAAAAGCGGAGATATACATATCATCGGTCTCATGAGTGACGGTGGAGTCCATTCGCATATAGAGCATATACTCGGCCTCGCAAAAATAGTGGAGGGGATGGGCAAAAGAGTCTGGCTCCATCTCATCACCGATGGCAGGGATGTCTCCCCCACATCCGCACCCGGCTATCTCGCGGAGGTGGAGAAGGTGACGGATGAAAATATCCGTATAGCCACTATCGGAGGCCGTTTCTATACGATGGATAGAGACAATCGCTGGGAGAGAGTACAGAAGGGGTATAGAGCCATAGCGCAGGCTCTGCCCTCGACATCCTTCACCCCGAATCAGTATATATTGAAGAGTTACGACGAGGGTGTGACGGATGAGTTCATCCTCCCCGTCGCTTTCGATGGGTACGAGGGGATGAAGAGCGCAGACGCTGTGATAGTGGCGAACTTCAGAAGCGACAGAGTCCGAGAGATAGTGAGCGCTCTGGGGGACCCCTCTTTCGACAGCTTCAGCCGTCCAGAGCTCGAACTCAATATAGCGACGATGACGCAGTACGACGCATCTTTCCCCTATCCGGTGCTCTTTGCGAAAAAGAGGCCCGAGAATACACTGGCCGAGGTCATCAGCCGTGCGGGCAAAAGCCAACTCCATACGGCGGAGACCGAGAAGTACGCCCATGTGACATTCTTTTTCAACGGAGGTATGGAGGAGCCCGTGGAGGGTGAGAGCAGAGTGCTGATACCATCCCCGCAGGTCAAGACCTACGATATGAAGCCCGAGATGAGCGCACCGGCGGTGGGAGAGGCTGTGAGAAAGGCGATGGATGAGGAGTACGACTTCATCGTAGTGAACTTCGCCAACGGCGATATGGTGGGGCACACCGGCAATTTCGAAGCCGCAGTCAAAGCGGTGGAGGCTGTGGACAGGGAGCTGGGTATGATAATGCGCAAGGCCGAAGAGAAGGATTACAGCGTAGTGCTCACCTCCGACCACGGCAACTGCGAAGAGATGATGGACGAGAAGGGCAATGTAGCGACCAACCACACCGTAGGCGATGTCTGGGCTTTCGTCAAAGCCCCCGGAGTGCAAAAGCTCGTAGAGCATGGCGGGCTCGACAATATAGCGCCGACGGTGCTCGAGCTCATGGGGCTCGAAAAACCCGAAGAGATGAGCGAATCGCTCATAGCCAAATAGCGACAAAGAGAAAAAGGAGAAGTGCAGATGAGATTTTCAGGCAAGAATGTACTGGTGACAGGTGCGAGCAGAGGTATAGGGGCGCAGATAGCCAAAACGCTCGCGGCGGAGGGGCTCAAAGTGTGGATAAACTACAGGAGTGCAGAGGAGCAGGCGCTGAAGGTGAAGGCCGAGATAGAGGAGGCCGGCGGCGAAGCGCAGACTATCGGCTTCGATGTGAGCGACGAGAGCGCCTTCGTAGCGGCTCTAAAAAGTATCGTCGAGAGTGACGGCGAGTTGAGCTATCTCGTCAACAATGCGGGTATCACCAAAGACAAGCTGGCTATGAGGATGAAGAGCGAAGAGTTCATGGCCGTGATAGAGGCCAATCTCAAATCGGCTTTCGTGGGATGTCGTGAAGCCCTGAAGGTGATGGGCAAGAAGCGTTTCGGTGCGGTCGTGAATGTGGCCAGTATCGTGGGAGAGACGGGAAATGCCGGACAGAGCAACTATGCCGCGAGCAAAGGCGGTATGATAGCGATGACCAAGAGTTTCGCCCTCGAAGCGGCCCCAAGAGGAGTCAGATACAATGCACTCACACCTGGTTTCGTAGCCACCGATATGACTGCTGTTTTGAAAGATGAGATAAAAGAGGGCTTCATATCCAAAATACCGCTCTCCCGTTTCGCAGAGCCCTCGGAAGTCGCCGAAGCCGTAGCCTTTTTGCTCAGCGATCACGCCTCTTATATAACGGGAGAGACACTGAGGGTAAATGGCGGTATGCTGATGTAGCACTTCCCCTTCTTCAGTCGCCAGCGCTATCTCATAAACCGCTCTGCGAGGCTGAAGCCTCAGATTCTTCGGTGATGGACTTTCGCATTTCAACTCGATAGCTGTCTTGTATGAACTGCGGTGTTGAATCCGCGACTGAAGTCGCGGCCCCAGATGGTCAAGGCGGATTCAGACTCTATGGGGCGGCGACTTTAGTCGCCG
>CAJXJF010000050.1 GCA_913054475.1 uncultured Nitratifractor sp. | reverse complement strand
CAGCCTCAAAACTGAAAAGGCGTATATAGGGTGGATCAAAAGATATATACTCTTTTATGGCAAAAAGTGCCCTGCCGAAATGGGTAAAAGGGAGATAGAGTCTTTTTCGACATGGCTCGCTGTAGAGAGAAATGTGTCGCCTCCACGCAAAACCAGGCCTTCAACGCCCTTTTGTTTTTGTATGAGCAGGTAAGCGGAAATCCCTCTGAAAAACGAAAACATCCAGGTACTAAGAATTATGGTTTTAGGTGGCGACCGACTCCCCTTTGAGGAGAGGTGAGCTTCGCTCTATAGGCAGTAGCGCTTCAGGATATCGTCGTAGGCATCGATTCTTCGGTCTCTGAGGAAGGGCCAGATATCCCTGACCCTTCCGGTGGCGCCTTTGTCGATATCGGCGTAGAGTATCGTTTCGCTTTCGCTGTCGGCCTGGGCTGTCAACTCTCCCTGCGCTCCGCATACGAAGCTGTTGCCCCAGAATCTTATACCCTCGAGCGTACCGGAAGGGTCGTTTTCGAAACCGACACGGTTGCAGCAAAGCAGAGGAATACCGTTTGCGATGGAGTGGGAGCGCTGTATGTTTATCCAGCTGAAGAGTTGGCGCATCTTCTCATCCTCGTCGTCGCTGTCGAACCATCCGATGGCCGTAGGATAGATGAGCATCTCGGCACCTTTGAGAGCCATTATCCTAGCGGCCTCGGGATACCACTGATCCCAGCAGATAAGTACTCCGAGCCTCCCCACACTCGTATCTATGGGCTCGAAGCCCAGGTCTCCGGGGGTGAAATAGAACTTCTCGTAGAAGCCGGGGTCGTCCGGTATGTGCATCTTGCGATATTTTCCCGCTACCGTGCCGTCTTTTTCGAAAACGACCGCCGTATTGTGATAGAGGCCTGCAGTCCTGCGCTCGAAGAGCGACGAGACCAGCACCACTTCGTGCCGCTTCGCCACCTCGCCCCATCTCTTGACATCCTCTTCGAACTTTTCGGCATATTCGAAATATTTCGTATCTTCGTACTGGCAGAAATATTCACTCTGATGCAACTCCTGCAGGACCACGAGAGAGGCTCCGCCTTCGGCAGCCTCCTCTATGAGCTCCTCGCTTCTTGAGATCGTGCTCTTTATGTCGCCGTGAAATCTCTGCTGTATCAGTGCCACTCTCATCTTCAATCTCCATTTTTCAATATTCTTGGCAGGGTGATACCTCTTTGCATCTGGTATTTCCCTTTTCTCTGGGCGTATGTGGTTTCGCACTCTTCGTCTCCCTGCAGGAAGAGCACCTGCGCTATCCCCTCGTTGGCGTATATCTTGGCCGGCAGGGGGGTGGTGTTGGATATCTCTATCGTTATGTGGCCTTCGAAACCTGGCTCGAAAGGAGTCACATTGACGATGATACCGCACCTGGCGTAGGTACTTTTGCCAAGACATATGGCGAGAGTGTTTTTCGGCATTCTGAAATACTCCACCGTTCTGGCGAGAGCGAACGAGTTGGGGGGCACTATACATACATCACCCTTGTAGTCCACGACATTGGCTTCGTCGAAATCCTTCGGGTCTATCACGGTGGAGTTTACATTGGTGAAGATTTTGAATTCGTCACTCACCCTTATATCGTAACCGTAACTGCTCAATCCGTAACTGACCACCCCTCTGGCTACGAGATTTTCGCAAAAAGGCTCTATCATTCCCTCTTCCAGGGCCATTTTCCTGATCCAGCTGTCCGCTTTGAGTCCCATTTTTCACCGCCTCGAGTATAATTGTCGGAAATATCACCACAGTGCTAAAAAAGCATTGGATATAATAATGCTATTATAACGAATCGGAAAATCGAGAGGACACAAGAGGCTGATCGATAGGGCGGTAGCGCTTCCGATACCCGATAGAAGCAGGAGAAGATATGAAATTCGAAGAGATAAAAGAGCTGATAGAGATATTCGGAGAGAGTACACTCTCTCAACTCAAAATAAAAGAGAAAGATTTTTCCATAGAGTTGGGCAAAGCGGGAGTCGACAGCGCTCCGGCCGCTATGCCGGTAGAGGTGAAAACGGAGAGTGCCGAAGCCCCCAAAGCGATGCAGACGGTATCGACGGAGGAGCCGACAGCCGTCTCTGCGGCGGGAGAGCTCATCACCTCCCCAATGGTCGGGACATTCTACGCCGCTCCCTCTCCGGACTCTCCTCCGTTCGTGCAGGCGGGAGATACGGTGAGAAAGGGTCAGACGCTCTGCATCCTCGAAGCGATGAAGATAATGAACGAGCTCGAGGCGGAGTACGACTGTAAAATTCTCGAAGTTCTGGTGCAGGATGGTGAGCCCGTAGAGTACGACAAACCCCTCTTCAGAGTGGAGAAGATCTGAAATGGGGCGTATAAAGAGAATATTGATAGCCAACAGGGGTGAGATAGCTCTCAGAGCCATCAGAACCATCAAGGAGATGGGCAAAGAGGCGGTAGCGGTCTATTCGACCGGCGACAGAGACGCTTCCTATCTCAAGCTGGCGGATGCCGCCATCTGTATCGGCGGTCCCAAGAGTACGGAGAGCTATCTGAACATACCGGCAGTCATATCGGCCGCCGAATTGGCGGAGTGTGACGCCATATTCCCCGGTTACGGCTTTTTGAGCGAAAATCAGAATTTCGTGGAGATATGCGAACACCACAGTATCAAATTCATAGGGCCGGGAGTGTCGGTCATGCAGATGATGGCGGACAAATCCAAGGCCAAGCAGGTGATGGCCGAAGCCGGAGTCCCCACCATTCCCGGAAGCGACGGAGCGGTGGCCGATGCCGACGAGGCGCGCAGACTCGCATCCGAAATCGGCTATCCCGTGATTCTCAAAGCAGCCGCCGGCGGCGGGGGCAGAGGGATGAGAGTGGTCGAAGACGAGAGCTATATAGAAAACGCCTTTCTCGCATGTGAAGCCGAAGCGGTAAACGCCTTCGGAGACGGTACCCTCTATATGGAGAAGTTCATAGAGGCACCGCGCCATGTGGAGGTGCAGGTGATGGGAGACAGCCACGGAAACGCCATCCATATAGGAGAGCGCGACTGCTCCATGCAGAGAAGACACCAGAAGCTCATAGAGGAGTCTCCCGCCATGGTTCTCGACGACGATAGGCGAAGAGAGCTGCATGAAGCGGCGGTGAGAGCCACCAGACATATCGGATACGAGGGTGCGGGTACATTCGAATTTCTCGTGGACAAACACAAAAACTTCTACTTCATGGAGATGAATACACGCCTTCAGGTGGAGCACTGCGTCAGCGAGATGGTCAGCGGTATCGATATCATAGAGTTGATGATAAGGGTGGCCGAAGGGGATACACTGCCTCCCCAGGAGGCGATAGAGCTCAAGGGTCATGCGATAGAGTGCCGTATCACCGCCGAAGACCCCGTCAGCTTCCTCCCCAGTCCGGGCAAGATACAGAAGTGGATAGCCCCCGGCGGGAAAGATGTGAGGATAGATACCCACGCCTACTGCAACTATATCATCCCCAGCCACTACGACAGTATGATAGGCAAACTCATAGTCTGGGGCGAAGACAGAAAAAGGGCCATAGCCAAGATGAAGAGAGCCCTGGAGGAGTTCGAAGTGGCCGGTGTGAGGACGACGATAGAGTTTCACAGAAAGATGATGGAGAACGAGGATTTCATCTCCAACGACTTCGATACGAAATATCTCGAAAACTACAAAGGGTGAAGATGGCGCTCCTCTTTGCATCCGCGGCGAAGAGAGTGCGAGAAATAGAGGACGCTTGTAGAGCGATACCGCTACATAAAGGAAGAATGTGAAGATACTCATTACCGGAAGTGCCGGTTTCATCGGATATCATCTCGCAAAGAGATTGCTCGAACGGGGTGATGAAGTGATAGGTATAGACAATATAAACGACTACTACGATATCCGCGTCAAGTACGGAAGATTGAAGGAGAGCGGGATAGAGGAGTCCGATATCGAAGATGGTCGTAGCGTATCGAGCACTCTCTATCCTGGATACCGCTTTGTCAAGATGGACCTCGAAGAGCGTGAAGCGATAGAGGAGCTTTTCAGGAGGGAGCGTTTCGATGCCGTCTGCAACCTCGCCGCACAGGCGGGAGTGAGATACAGTATCGAAAATCCCCGTGCATATATCCAGAGCAATATCGTGGGTTTTCTCAATATACTCGAAGCGTGCAGAGACAACGAAGTGAAACATCTCGTATATGCGAGCAGTTCGAGCGTCTATGGCCTGAACGAGAGTATGCCGTTTTCCGTACACGACAATGTGGACCACCCCATCAGCCTCTACGCCGCATCGAAAAAGAGCAACGAACTGATGGCACACACATACAGCCATCTCTACTCCATCCCCACTACGGGATTGCGTTTCTTCACCGTCTACGGTCCGTGGGGCAGACCAGATATGGCACTCTTTCTGTTTACGAAAGCCATCCTGGAGGGGAGAGAGATAGATGTCTACAACTACGGAGACATGAGACGGGACTTCACATATATAGACGATATCGTGGAGGGTATAGTGAGGGTACTCGACAGACCCCCGAAGGGAGACGCCCGTTGGAGCGGGAAAAATCCCGACCCCGGAAGCTCCGTGGCTCCCTACAAAATCTACAATATCGGCAACAACGACCCCGTGAAACTGCTCGATTTCATTTCGGCAATCGAGAAGGCCACCGGTAGGCAGGCGCGCAAGAGGATGCTTCCCATACAGCCTGGCGATGTACCCGCCACATATGCCGATGTCAAAGATTTGATAGCCGATACCGGTTACAGGCCAGACACCCCCATAGAGGAGGGTGTGGAGAGATTCGTGGCGTGGTACAGGGAGTTTTACAATGTCTGAAAAGATAGCCGTCATAGGGCTGGGTTATGTGGGCCTGCCTCTGGCCCACGCCTTCAGCAGTCGTTACGAAGTCGTCGGATTCGATATCGCTTCATGGAGAATCGAGGAGTTGAGGGAGGGATACGACCGTACCATGGAGCTTAGCCAAGAGGAGCTCGAAGAGTCTTTCCGCAACGGTTTGCGCCTGAGCGACTCCCTCGACGATATAAGAGAGTGCAAGATCTATATAGTGACCGTCCCCACTCCCATAGACAGACACAAAAATCCGAATCTCGAGCCCCTGAAGAGGGCGAGTGAAAGCGTGGGAGAGGTTCTGAAAAAGGGTGATACGGTCATCTATGAATCGACCGTCTTTCCCGGCTGTACCGAAGAGGTCTGCGTACCTATACTCGAGAGGGTTTCGGGGCTGAAATTCAATGAGGATTTCTTCTGCGGCTACTCTCCGGAGAGGATAAATCCTGGCGACAGAGAGCACAGGCTTACGGATATACTCAAGGTCACATCCGGTTCCACGGCGCAGACGGCCCGAAAGGTGGATGCCCTCTACTCTTCGGTAATAGAGGCTGGTACGCACATGGCGCCCGATATCAAAACGGCCGAGGCGGCCAAAGTGATCGAAAACGCCCAACGAGACATCAATATCGCTTTTGTCAATGAATTGGCACTCATTTTCGATAAACTCGGCATCGATACGAACGATGTGCTCGAAGCGGCCGGTACCAAATGGAACTTTCTGCCCTTCAGGCCCGGATTGGTGGGGGGACACTGTATCGGTGTCGACCCCTACTATCTCACCCACAAGGCCAAAGAGCTGGGCTATCATCCGGAGGTGATACTCTCCGGTCGCAGAATAAACGACAATATGGGTATCTTCGTGGCCAACAAGGTGGTGAAACTGATGATAGACAAGGGCCATACCGTAAAGGGTTCCAGAGTCCTCGTCCTAGGAATTACCTTCAAGGAGAACTGCCCCGATATCAGAAACTCTCGAGTCGTCGATGTGATAGAGGAGTTGAAGGATTTCGGATGTGAAGTCGATATATACGACCCTTGGGCGGATAGTACGGAGGTAAAGAGGGAGTATGGTCTCGAGCTTCTTGCTGGCGACAGTGCTCCCGATACCCGAAACTACGATGCGATAATCCTCGCTGTGGCGCACGAATGCTTCGCAAAGGTCGAGATTGGCAGTGGTCGAAACAGTGTCGTTTACGACATAAAGGCCTTTCTGGAGAGAGAGATAGTGGATGGAAGGCTCTAAAAAGGTGCTAAGATTCTTTCTAAAAGCCAATGCGCTTCTGACAAGAGATGACAGGCGTTTTCTCCTGCTGCTTCTACTCTTTTCCATATTCATATCTCTGGTGGAGACGGCCGGTGTGTCGGCAATCATGCCCTTCATGGCCGTTGCCGGCGATTTTTCGGTAATCCACAAAAACGAATATTTTTCGTATATATACGAAAATCTGGGTTTTAGCAGTGAGGTCTCCTTTACCGTGGCCTTCGGGATGCTGCTCATACTCTTCTATCTCTTCAGAAGTGCAGTGAATCTGCTCTACTTCCATCTACTGGCGAGATTTTCCAAAGGACGCTACCACCTAATCGCCTATAGACTCTTCGAAAGCTATCTGGCGATGCCCTATCGCAACTTCATAGAGAGAAACAGTGCCTCTTTGACCAAAACCATAGTCACGGAGGCGCAGAATCTGACCATGCTCATATCGGCCATGCTCTTTACTATGAGCGAGATATTCATAATATTGCTCATATATGCCATGTTCATCTATGTCAACTGGAAAATAACACTGCTGCTGACCATGGTACTGGCACTCAATGCACTGCTTCTGACGAATACCGTATCGAAGATGATAAAGCGGCAGGGGGTCAAGAGGGAGGAGTTTCAGAAAAAATTCTACGAGGTGATATCCTCCGCTCTCGGAAATTTCAAGATGATCAAACTCAGAGGAAACGAGGATATGGTTCTGAAGAGATTTGCGCAAGCGAGCTCCGGTTTCGCCAGAGCCAACATAGTCAACGAAACACTTCTGCACTTTCCGCGACTCTTCCTCGAAGCGATAGGCTTCAGCCTCGTATCCTTTATCGTGATCTATCTGGTCTATAAATACGACAGCGATATCTCGGCCGCCTTCGGACTCCTCTCCATGTTCGTGCTCGGTCTCTACAGGCTTATGCCCTCCGTAAACAGAATAATGAGCAGCTACAATCAAATCCTCTTCTATCTGAAATCTCTGGATATCGTACACAACGAGCTCTTCTACGAAGCCGAAGAGCTCGGAGACGATGCGGTATCCTTCGAAAAGAGAATATATATAGAGAGGCTCGCCTTCTCCTATGTGGAGGGTAAAGAGATACTAAAAGGTATCGATCTGGAGATAGCCAAAGGGAGCAGGGTGGCCTTTACCGGCGAGAGCGGCAGCGGCAAGAGTACACTCGTCGATCTTATCATAGGTCTGTATCGTCCGGCTTCTGGAGCCATATATATTGACGATGAGATTCTCAACGAAAGGAACCTGAAATCGTGGCGCAGAAAGATAGGCTATATTCCCCAGAATATATATCTCTTCGATGGCACCGTCGCACGCAATGTGGCCATAGAGGAGCCCATAGACGAAGAGAGGCTCGTAAAGGTTCTCAAGCAGGCCAATATCTGGGATTTTCTCGAAAAGAATCATGAAGGGCTCGATACCGTCGTGGGCGAGGGGGGAGTGAAACTCAGCGGAGGCCAGAAGCAGAGGATAGCCATAGCCAGAGCACTCTATACGGATCCGGAAGTTTTGATACTGGACGAGGCCACTTCGGCACTCGACAACGAGACGGAGGCGAGGATAATGGATGAGATCTATGGCATGAGCGAAGATAAAACGCTCATAATTATAGCCCACAGGCTCAGCACGCTTGGCGGATGTGATAAAATTTACAATATAAAAGACGGGAAGATAGAAAGTGTTCAATGATAAAAACATATTGATAACGGGCGGTACCGGCAGTTTCGGGAAGAAGTACACGGAGCTCATTCTCCGCAGATACAGACCCAACAAGATCATCATCTACTCCAGAGACGAGCTCAAACAGTACGAGATGGCTCAGGAGTACGACAGGGAGTGTATGCGCTACTTCATAGGAGATGTCAGAGATGCGCAGAGGCTCAAAAAGGCGATGAACGGAGTGGATTTCGTCATCCATGCCGCGGCTTTGAAGCATGTACCCATAGCGGAGTACAATCCTATGGAGTGTATCAAAACCAATATAGACGGGGCACAGAATGTCATCGATGCCTCTTTGGAGTGCGGAGTGAAGAAGGTCATAGCGCTATCAACGGACAAAGCCGCCAATCCGATCAACCTCTACGGAGCCACGAAGCTCGCCAGCGACAAGCTTTTCGTGGCCGCCAACAATATAAAAGGGAGTGCTGATATAGCCTTCAGTGTGGTGAGATATGGTAATGTGATAGGCAGCAGAGGCTCCGTGGTGCCGTTTTTCGCCAAACTGGTGAAAGAGGGGGCCAAAGAGCTCCCCATAACCCATCCCGATATGACCAGATTCATGATTACGCTGGAGCAGGGGGTGGAGTTTGTACTCAAAAACTTCGAGAGAATGAGGGGCGGAGAGATATTCGTACCCAAAATTCCGTCGATGAAGATGACGGAGCTCGCGAGTGCGATAGCACCCGGTCTGGCACACAGAATCATCGGTATCAGGCCCGGAGAGAAGCTCCATGAGGTGATGTGCCCGGCCGACGACAGTCATCTTACCATAGAGTTCGAGGATCACTTCGTCATCCAGCCGACAATCCGTTTCTCCGCTCCTGTGGACTATCGGGAGAACGCTCTTGGAGAGAGAGGTTGGATGGTGGAAGAGGGCTTCGAATACAACTCCGGTACGAACGACCGCTGGTTGAGTCGCGAAGAGTTTCTGAAGCTTGCGGGAGAGTTTCTGCGATGATACCTTATGCAAAGCAGAGTGTGGGAGCTGAAGAGATAGCGGCTGCGAGGGAGGTACTCGAGTCCGACTATCTCACGACAGGTCCGCAGATAGCCGCCTTCGAAGAAGAGGTGGCCGACTACTGCGGTGCCGAACATGCCGTCGCCGTCTGCAATGGTACCGCCGCCTTGCATCTGGCCTCCGCGGCACTGCTGAAATCCGGTGAGAAAGTCCTTACGACCCCCAATACCTTTCTGGCCACCGCCAACTCCATCCTCTACGCCGGTGCCCGGCCCCTCTTCGTCGATATAGCCGAAGATGGCAATATCGACCTGGAGTTGTGCGAAGCGGCGCTGGAGAAAGACTCCTCCATCAAGGCCCTCTATGCCGTCCACTTCTCTGGCAAGCCGGTGAATCAGGAGAAGTTGGCACGCATAAAAGAGCGCTTCGCTATAACGATACTCGAAGATTGCGCCCACAGTATCGGGGCGGAGTGTGGGGGTATCAAAGCGGGCAGTTGTGTCCACTCCGACGCCTCCATCTTCTCGTTTCATCCGGTCAAACATATAACCACGGGCGAAGGTGGTATGGTGACCACCAACGACGCGGCCCTAGCGGAAAGGATTCGTATGCTTCGCAACCATGGCATGGTGAAAAGCCCCGAGATGAAACCATGGGAGTACGAGATGCGGGAACTGGGCTTCAACTACCGCATCAGCGATATCCACTGCGCCATAGGGCGTGCACAGCTCAAAAAACTCGACCGTTTCATCGCCCGCCGCAGGGAACTGGCCCGGCGCTACGACGAAGCTTTTGCCGACTATGAACTGCTGAAGCCGCTCTATCCCTATACGCCCGAGAGCAGCTACCACCTCTATGTGGTTTCGGTCGATTTCGCCCGCGCCGCCGTCACGAAAGAGGAGCTCTTCATAAAGATGCGCGAACGGGGTATCGGCCTGCAACTGCACTACATTCCTATCTACCGTCAGCCCTACTATCGCCGACTCGGTTACGGCGAGACGCAGCTGCCGATGACGGAGCGCTACTACGAAGGCTGTTTCTCTCTGCCGCTCTATCCTGATTTGAGCGACGAGGAGCAGGACTTCGTGATAGAGAAGACAAAGGAGCTGCTGGGATGAGATATCTGGAATTCGACGGAGATAGAGTTTCTCGGCTGGCTCTGGGGACCGTGCAACTCGGTATCGATTATGGAGTGGCCAACAGAGAGGGACGACCCGGGGATTTGGAGGCGCGAAAGATACTCGAAAGTGCCCTCGAAGCCGGCGTCAACTGCTTCGATACCGCCATAGCCTATGGAAAGAGCGAAGAGATACTCGGCAGATATCTGCCGAAAGAGGAAAATATCCATATCGTGAGCAAAATCTCTTCCGCTGAATTCTACGACTCCTTCGGGGAGAGTCTCGAAAGGAGTCTGCGCAGGCTGGAGAGGGAGAGTCTCTATGCGATGATGCTGCACGACTCGAAAGCCCTCCATGGATGGGGCGATAGGGAGAGGAGCATAATCGGGAGTGCGCGCGAGCGAGCTTTGTTTGAATATTTCGGTGTTTCGATATATAATGACGAAGAGATGAAGATGGCTCTGGATATCGATGAGATATCGATGATTCAGATACCCTTCAACCTCCTGGACTCCAGAGCCCTTAGATCCGGCTGGATAGAGGAGGCCAGCAGGAGGGGCAAATTGCTCTTTGTCCGTTCAGTCTATCTGCAGGGGCTCTTTTTTCTCGAGCGGAGCGATTTGAGAGGGACGCTCTCGAAGGCCCGCAAGCCTCTCGAGAGGCTTGCCGCTATAGCTGAAGAGCTCGGTATGACACTGCCCATGCTGGCGCTTTCTTATGTCGCAAGCACGGCTCCCTCCTGCGTGCTGGTTCTGGGGGCGGAGAGGGCCGCACAAATGAAAAAAAATGCGGAGCTCTTCTCGAATCTTCCCATATTGGACAAGGAGCTCGTTTCGCGAATCCTTTCCATAGCCGAGGATGTTCCGCCGGAGTTGATCAATCCCTCTTTATGGAGATTAGATGGCTAGGATATACGCATTTTTACAGGCCAGAAGCGATTCGAGCAGGCTGCCCGGAAAAGTACTCAAAAAGATTCTGGGAAGAGAGATGATACTGCATCAGTTGCACAGACTCCGCGGCAGCGAGAGAGTCGATGGGCTGATTCTCCTCACAAGTGACGAAGAGAGCGACGATTTTCTGGCATCTGTCGTGCAAAGGGCGGGGTATAGCCTTTTCAGGGGAAAAAAGAGCGATGTTCTCGCTAGGTTTTTCGATTGTGCCGGAGCCTTTGGTCTGCAGAGTGAGGATATTGTACTCAGGCTTACCGGCGACTGCCCGCTCCACCACGCTTCCATCGTGGATGAACTGATAGATGCCTTTTTGCAAAGCGGTGCCGACTATATGGCCAACTGTGTGGACCCTGTGGTCTATCCCGATGGGCTGGATGCGGAGATATTCCGTTTCCGGACGCTCGAAGAGGCCCACAAAGGGGCGAAACGACCCTCGGAGCGTGAGCATGTGACACCCTATATAAGGGATTGCGGCAGTTTCGTATGTTCGGCTTTGCACAAAGAGCCCATACATCCGGAGTGGAGATTGACGGTGGACGAGGCGGAGGATTTCGAGCTTGTAAAGAGAGTCTATGAGCACTTCGGCCATAGTGATTTTTCAATCGGAGAGCTCTTCGAATATCTCGAGGAAAATCCGCATTTGACGCGTATCAATTCCCATATAGGCAGAAACGAAGGGTACTTGAAATCTCTCGAGGAGGAGTCATGAACAAAACACAAAAACTATACGCAAGAGCCAAAGAGTTGATACCTGGAGGCACCCAGTTGCTCTCCAAGCGTCCCGAGATGTTCGCACCCGAGCTCTGGCCTGCATATTACGATAGTGCCGAAGGTTGCAGAGTGAGAGACCTCGACGGCAACGAGTATATCGATATGAGCTATATGGGAATAGGAGCGTGTATCGTCGGTTATGCCGACGAGGAGATAGATGCCGCTGTCTGCCGGGCTGTCAAAAAGGGGAATATGACTACACTCAACGCTCCCGAAGAGGTGGCTCTCGCCGAGACACTTTGTCGGATTCATCCGTGGGCTTCGGGGGTGAGATTCGCCAGAAGCGGAGGGGAGTCGATGGCTGTTGCGGTACGAATCGCCAGAGCCCATACACGAAGAGATATCGTACTTTTTTGCGGATATCACGGATGGCACGACTGGTATCTCGCCGCCAATCTCTCCGACGACAGAGCTCTCGACGGCCATCTGCTTCCGGGGCTCTCTCCTAGGGGGGTACCGAGGGGGCTGAGCGGAACGGCCTACCCCTTCGCCTATAACGATACGGAGGGCTTTGTACGGCTCGTGGAGAGATATGGCGAGAAGATCGCGGCGGTGGTGATGGAACCCATAAGAAGCGAATATCCGCATGATGAGTTCATAGAGGCCATACATACCCAAAGTCGAAAGATAGGGGCGGTGCTCGTGGTGGACGAGATTACGGCCGGATGGAGACTCAATTACGGCGGTGCACACCTGAAACTTGGAATCGAGCCCGATATAGCTGTCTTCGGCAAGGCGATAAGCAACGGTTTCCCGATGGGTGCGATAATTGGTAGAAAGGAGGTTATGAGTGCGGCTCAGGAGAGCTTCATCAGCTCGACCTACTGGACAGACAGACTCGGTTTCGCCGCCTCTTTGGCGACTCTGAAAAAGATAAAGGAGAAGAATATTCCGGAAGTTCTAAAGAGGAACGGTAAAGCGGTGCAGGAGGGATGGAAAAAGGCGGCGGAGAGAAACAGCCTCGATATCGAAGTGGAGGGTCTCTACCCTCTGAGTCATTTCTCTTTTAAATACGATTCCGCTTCGCTGATGCAGACGATTTTCGTAAAAGAGATGTTGGCAAGGGGCTTCCTGGCCACAGGCAGCTATTACGCCTCATATGCGCATGGTGAAGCGGAGATAGAGAGCTATATCTCGGCTGTCGACGAGGTCTTCGGGGTGATAGCCCGGGCTCAGAGTGGAGGCGAGCTGCACCGACTGCTCGACACTCCCGTAAAGCATAGCGGTTTTAGAAGATTGACGAAATGAGAGAGAGGGTACTCTTCAGAGCCGACAGCTCCTCGAGTATCGGTACGGGGCATATAATGCGTGATTTGGTACTTGCAAAGCGGGAGTTCGGGGAGGCTGAAGTACTCTTCGCCGTACGGGATTTGCCCGGCAATATCAACAGAAGGATAGGGGAAGCCGGCCACGCTCTGCGGCTGCTCGAGAGCGATGATATCGAGGAGCTCGTCGAGCTGGTGAAGAGAGAGCGTATCGATACCGTCGTCATCGATCACTACGGCATAGACGCCGAGATGGAGAAGCGGCTCAAAGAGGCTACCGGTGTGACGCTCTGGGCGCTGGACGATACCTACGAAAGGCATTATTGTGATATTGTGCTCAACCACAACCCGTATGCGGAGTCTAAAAGTTATAGAGGGTTGGTGTCTCCTCTTTGCGAGATAAGATGTGGCGAGAGATATACTTTGATACGGGATGAATTCGTCAGCGAAAAGAGTGCGAACAAGAGAGAAAAACTCTACGATATACTCATAGCCATGGGTGGGAGTGATGAGAAGAATATAAGCATGGAGATTCTTGCTTCGATAGATAAAGAAGAGAAGTTTCGTATAGCCGTTCTTACCACCTCTTCAAATCCCAATATCGATTTACTCAAAGAGTATATCCGAAATAGAAAGAAGGTATCTCTTCATATCGACACTCGTGAGGTCGCACGAATGATGAGCGAATCCAGACTTGGTATTTTTTCGGCGAGCGTAGTGGCCAACGAGGCTCTATATCTCGGTATGGACTTCATCGCAATAGAGAGTGCGCAAAATCAAAAGGAGATGGCGAAGTATCTTGCGAAAAAAGGTATAGAAGTATTGAAAGATTCTTCTCTGGAGAGACTCGAAGAGAGTTGTACGGCTATTTTGAAGAGTCTGGAGAGGAAATAGGAAAGGAGTGTGAAGGTGAGTGTTTTCATCATTGCCGAAGTCGGTATAAACCATAACGGCGATATCGATATCGCTAAAAAAATGGTAGATGAGGCAAAAAGAGCGGGAGCCGATTGTGTTAAATTTCAAACTTTCAAAGCCGATGAATTTATAAGTGATCCGAAGCAGACATATACCTACAAATCTCGAGGAAGAGAGATTACGGAGTCTATGCTGGAGATGTTTAGACGATATGAATTCAGCAAAGATGAATGGGTCGAAATCGTTGAATATTGCACAGAGAAAGATATTTTGTTCAGCTCTACGGCTCAGAATGGAAGTGATCTCGATTTTTTACTATCCATAGCGAATCTACCTTTCATAAAGGTGGGAAGCGATGACTTGAGCAATCTCGAGCAGTTGAAATACTACGCCTCGAAACAGCTTCCCATGGTCATATCGGCAGGAATGGCATACGCATCGGAGATAGAAGATGCCGTGGAGAGCATAAAAGAGATGGGCAACGACGATATTACCGTTTTGCATTGCACATCCTCCTATCCGACGAGGGCGGCAGATGTCAATCTGAGAAAGATACCGGTCATAAGAGATGCTTTCGGAGTGAAGGTCGGTTTTTCGGATCACACCATAGGTAGTGCCGCGGCCGTAGGAGCTGTCTGCATGGGTGCGGAGGTGATAGAGAAACACTTTACGCTCGATAACGATATGGAGGGGCCGGATCACTGGTTTAGTATAAATCCCGACGAGTTGAAGCGTTATGTGGAGGATATTCGCTTCGCAAGCGAGGCTTTGGGAAGCTCCGTTCTCAAGCCGACCGAAGAGGAGATGGAGATGAGGAAGATGGCCAGAAGAAAGATTGTCGCTGCCGTAGATATAG
>CAJXJF010000049.1 GCA_913054475.1 uncultured Nitratifractor sp. | reverse complement strand
ATCGCCTTGGAAAGTAGAAGTTCATCTACCATCTGTACAGGACTGAAGCTTCTGCCTCCTTTGAGTTTCGGACTTCATATTGAGATGGCTAAATTTAGCCGTTGCTCTATGCAAGGTTTTATCGGCGACTAAAGTCGCCGCCCCATAGAATCGGATTCGCATGACCTAGGGCCGCGACTTCAGTCGCGGAATTCAGTCAAAGTCCGTAGAAGCACGCTATCGACTGGGGGGTTACATTCCCGGGATTCTGGGAATTTTGCCGAGTTTGGAGTTGCGGCAATACCAGCCCCAACCCTTTTTGAGCCAGTGTCCCACTACGGGCATGGGAATCATCTTGCCACCCTTGTCATCTCTATAGACGAATGCCGCCCCATCTCCGCTATCCATGACACAGAGAATATTGAGATGGTTCAGATAGCCCATTCTCTCCTCTTTCCCTTTTGCGATAGCATCTATGTTGAAAGCCACATTTCTCGCCATCACCTCGGCTATATGGCCCTGCTTGGCTCTCCAGTCTGGTCCGTCGAGTACCGCGGAATCTCCTATGGCGAAGACCCTGTATTTCTCACCGCTCTCATCGTAGTCGTGTGCCACTTCGCAGTAGTCGTTTATGAGAACGAGGCCGGCATCATTGAGAGGCAGGTCGGAGTTGGCGAATACGGGGTGTCCGTCACCCGCGGGAATGAACATAGTGAAGTCGCTCTCGAGTTTGCTCTCATCTTCGAAGACGATACCGTCACTCTCGAATCTCTTTATCTTCTTACCGAAATGCTTTTTGATATCTAGTTTGGAGAAGAAGATATCTATCATCTTCAAAGCTTGATGCCCCATCCTCGCACCGGGATTCTCCATAGGTGCGAAGAAGGTAAGTTCAAATTTGTCTCTAATGCCGAGTTTTTTCAAATGATTATGAAGGTTGAAGAGAACTTCGAATGCCGGACCTCCTCTGACATTGCTGGGATCTTTGGGGTTACCGCCAAAGCCTATGGCAATCTTACCCTCACCTTTGTGTACAAGCTTCTCTACCTCTTTTTTTATCTCAATAGACTCTTCAGGTCTGCCACAGATGGAGAGAAAGTGTTCGCTCCCCTCGTGCTTCATCTTGCCGCTTCCTATTGCTATTATGAGATATTCACAACTATACTCCTCTTTTTCACAGACCACTCTGTACTCTTTGGAGTGTATCTCCTTTACGCTGTCTATAATCAATTCGAAGCCGTGAGCTTCACTCAGCTCTTCAAGAGGTACGCATATCTCATCGAATTGAACTTCTCCAGTGGGAATCCATATAGAGGTTGGATATATATAGAAGTAGTCCCTGTCGCTTATCATAGTGACTTTGTAACCCTCTTTTCTTAGGGATATCGCGGCTTCGAGACCTGCGAAGCCTCCTCCGAGTATCAACACTTTCTTCTTTTGCATAACCAAACGCTCCTTGTACTTTTAAAACATACCAACTCTTTCGGGAAAAGGGGGAAGAAGCGAATCACCCCGCACCACCGCCGTAAACCTCATCCGCAAAAGAGTGCGGATAGGGGGACCAGTCTCTTCTATTCGGCTCTTTTCATAGCCTTTTTAACCTCTCCAATAGACGGATATACGAATACGGTCTTTCTAAGTACAGTTATCTTCTTGGGGTCGTCCACGGCATAGGCGCGAATCGTTATTGGTATGGGTGTATTTTTTCGATCGTTTTTCACCAGTACGCTTTTTGTTTCGAGTACTACGACCTTTTTCTTCTTCTTGCCAGCACCGAGATGGAAATCGCTTTTGGGTCGGACTATCTTTATCTTGTCGTTACCCACTATCTTGAAATAATATCTGTGAGCCTTGGTGTCGGTATTTTGGAAGAGGAAGAGATAGTCGTTCTCCACTCTTCCGTCTGGATGAATCTTGTATAGCCTCGTCGTTTTGTTGACATTGAGCAGCATATGCTCTTTTTTACTTCCCATCACGAAGAGTGCGACCAACACTATGGTGAGGACGGTGAAATAGGCTATGACTCTGGGTCTGAGGTAGCGTGTTTTGCCCTCATGTTTGAGTGTCTCTCTCTCACTCGACCACTGTACGAGGCTGGGGCGTCCGAACGCGGCCTGAACCTCCGTGCAGGCATCTACACACTCCAGACAGTTGATACACTCCAGCTGAAGCCCCTTTCGGATATCTATATGGGTCGGACATACCTTCACACAGCTTTCACACGCCACACACTCGGCAGAAGGGTTCTTCTCCAACAACTCCTTGCGCTTGTGTATCGCCTTGTGTCTCTCGTTGCCCTCTCCCTCGTAGATTTTTCCACCTCTTACGGGGTCGTAGATGGCCATTATCGTATCATCGTCGTACAGAACCGACTGTACCCTGCTGTATGGACAGATATATACACAAAAGTTCTCTTTTATAAAGACTATATCGGCTATGAGGAAAAGCGCCGCACCTATGAGGAATCCCATCAGTACGCCGTGCTCGGAGGGGTTTTGGATATATTTGAAGAAATCTTCGGGTGGCACGAAATACCATAGGAAATCGGCGGCGGCTATGAAGGAGAGAATCGACCACAGCAGGATGGCTATAGCCTTCTTGCTCATATTCTCCGGCTTGCTCAAATCCACCTCCTGCTGCTTATTCTCTATTCTTTTGTAGAGGTGAAGCAGCTTGGTTTCGATGAGATCCCTGAATATTACACGAAAAACCGTCTGAGGACATGCCCATCCGCACCACACTCTACCTCCAAGTGTCGTTATGGCAAAGATACCGAGAAATAGCAACATCAACAAAAACGGCATCAGATAGAGCTCCTGCATATCGAACCTGACGAAAAAGAAGTGTAGCTGTTTGTGATCGAAATTGAGGAGGAAGAAGTGGTTGCCGTTTACCTTTATCCATGGAAGAACGAGAGCCACTATTGTTATGAAGAGATACATCCAGTATCTCTTCATCCGATATGGTACCCATCCCTTCAGATACTCCTTGGCGTTTACTTTTTTGCTTTTTTTACTTTTCTCGGCATCGAGTGCGGACTCTTGCATCTGCTTTCCTTTCTTTGTTCATGAAGATATCGGGTGCCTGAAGCACCACCTACTTTTTGACATAATCCAGCGTACAACTGAGCTCGTCGGATTGTGTCTCGACCTTTCCCAAGCGTTTTCCGGCTCTTTCGATCCACGAATCATCCGCAAACTTTCTCAGCTGCCTCGATTCTATATAATCCTTCAGGGAGCTCCTGCTCACTCCGAGCTCTCTGGCTATAGAGCTTACACTTCTACCCTCTTTGAGGGCTTCGAGTATTTCGGAGAGGAGAGAGTCGAACTTCGACGAAGAGCGGCGACCTCTGGGTCTGCCCACCTTGCCACCCTTCTCACTCTCCTCCTGCTCCTTCAGGCCCACTATGAGCGGAAGAAGCCTGAAGAGCCCCGTCTCTTTCGTAATTTCCAGAAATCCAGAGGCTACATGAAGAGATATCCCCCTGCTGAGGATACAGTTTATTATCAAAATCACATCCTCCATACCGGAGGCGAGGACCTCTATCCTCTCCACCACTATCGTATCGCCGCTTGTGAGAGAGTCTATGAACTCTCTAAGTCTCTTTCTCTCTTCGAGAGGAATCTTGTCGCTTTCAAACTCGATCGTCTCTCTGTCGATACTCAAGCCTTTCATCCTAGCATATCCGACAATGGCGGCACGCTGAGAGAGCAACGAATCTGCACCAGAAAACTCTCTTATGAGTGCATATGTCAAAACAGACTCCTTTTACTCTCGTCCGAAATAGTACCCCCAGCTTGATGAAATAACTCTTAAATTTATCTATTTTTTCGTCATTTTGTTATTTTTCGTTACACTGCTATGCTAAAATAGTGCCAATTACGATGAAGGAGAAGATGTGGAACTTACCCATTTGGACGAACAGGACAAACCGAAGATGGTAGATGTATCTGAAAAAGAGGATAGCGTCCGTACAGCCACGGCGAGCGGTACGATAGAGGTGACCCCCGAAGCATACGAAGCGGTCATACACAACAGCGCGAAAAAAGGGCCGGTACTGCAGACAGCCGTCATAGCCGCGATTCAGGGAGCGAAAAAGACTCCCGACCTCATCCCGATGTGCCATCCTCTGATGCTAAGCTCCGTAAAAACGGAAATAGAGGAGCTACCGCAGCTGCCCGGTTTCAGACTCTATGTCACGGCGAAACTGACGGGAAAGACCGGTGTTGAGATGGAGGCTTTGACGGGGGTGAGTGTAGGTCTGCTCACAATATACGATATGCTCAAAGCGATAGACAAGGGAATGGTCATAAGAGATATAAGACTCGAATCCAAAACAGGAGGCAAAAGTGGGGACTTCAGGCGAGAATAGAGAGAAAAAAGCGCAGATAGAATATCCTACCGACTGGGGATTCAAACTCATTGGCAAAGACAAGGAGAGACTCCGGGAGGTGATAAAGGAGGTAATGGGAGAGAAGGAGCATCTATGCCGAGAGGGCAATCCTTCCCGTACAGGCAAATTCCACAGCTACAACGCCAGCTGTATCGTGCAGAGCAAAGAGGAGAGAGACAGACTCTTCGAAGCTTTCAGCGAACACGACGATGTCGATATGGTGATATAGCATGAGCGCTCTGGTGGAATTCGCTATTTTTCCGACAGACTCGACGGAGTCGAAGAGTTCTTTCGTGGCGAAGGTACTCGATATGATAGACAGAAGCGGTCTGGAGTATCGGCTGACTCCGATGGGGACTATCATCGAGGCTGAAAGTGTGGGTGAGATTTTCGGGCTGATAGAGAAAGCCTATGAAATTCTCGGCGAAGATAGCTCCAGAATCTACAGCGATATAAAGGTGGACTACAGGAAAGGTCCCTTAGGCAGGATAGCCAAAAAGAGAGCTTCCGTCGAAAAGAAGCTGGGCAGGAAGCTCAAGTAGGCTATAATACAAAAAAATCAAAAAGTCAGGATATCGGGTATGTGTGCTGAGAGAATGCAGAGAATAATTATCGCCATAATTCTCGGTTTCGTCATGGGAACCGCGGCGACGGGGATGGGTGAGGCCGGTTCATCGGGGCTTCAGATAGCCTTTTTGATACAGCTCATCCTGATAATAATGCTTCTGGTGGGCGGCCTGACGGGCTTTTGCCCCTCCCTTGCCATACTGCGTCAGATACTCCCGCCCTGCGACAGAGGTGAAAAGTAGATGAAAGAGAAACTCAGTTATGCCCAGTCGGGCGTGGATATAGATGCCGGAAACGACTTTGTCGAAGCGATAAAGAGTGATGTCAAATCGACCTTCGACACTAATGTGATTGGCGGTATAGGCTCTTTCGCCGGGGCGTACGCTCTTCCCGGCGGATACGAGGAGCCCGTCATACTCTCCGCTACGGACGGAGTGGGGACCAAACTCAAGCTGGCGATAGAGAGCGGGAAACTCGACACTGTCGGTATAGACCTGGTGGCCATGTGTGTCAACGACCTGATATGCAACTTCGCTACACCTATGTTTTTCCTGGACTACTACGCAACAGGCAGGCTCGTCCCGGAAGATGCGAAGAGGGTTGTGTCGGGTATAGCCGCCGGCTGCAGAGAGGCCGAGTGCTCTCTCATAGGCGGTGAGACGGCCGAGATGCCGGGAATGTACTCTCAAGACGACTTCGACCTTGCCGGTTTCGCCGTAGGCATAGCCGAAAAGCGTGAGATGGATAGAGTTTCGAGGGTCTCGGAAGGTCAGATACTGCTCGCCCTTCCAAGCAGCGGCATCCACTCCAACGGCTATTCGCTCGTACGCAAACTGCTCTTCGAAAAACTCCACATGAGTTTCGAAGACGAATTCAACGGAGCGCCTCTCATAGATACGCTTCTGGCACCGACACGCATCTATGTGAAGGAGTTCAAGAGCAACAGGGAGAATATAGGCGCACTTGCGCACATAACGGGCGGAGGGATAGTCGAAAACCTCCCCCGTGTCCTCCCGGAGGGGATGAGGGCCATAGTCCAGAAAGAGAAGATTCGCACTCTTCCAATCTTCGATTTCATCTCCGAATATGTCGAAGAGGAGGAGATGTACCGTACCTTCAATATGGGAGTGGGTATGGTATGGATAGCCGACTCGGAAACGGTGGATACGATAATGAGCGAAACGGATGCCTATGTGATAGGAGAGATTGTATCTGGAGAGAGAGGAGTGACTCTCGCCTGAGAGGACGGCAAGCTTATCCGCCGGCGCCGTAGCCTCCTGCAGGGGTCCCGATTCTGAGAATATCACCCGCCGATATCCCTATAGATAGCCTGGAGGGGGGAGGATAGCTGCACCCCTTTCTCAGAAGAGCCCTCTCTCCCTCTTTTTCGACGCTCTTTTGAAAGATCTTCTATGTATGGGCGAATATCCGTATCTGTCTATGGCCTCCATATGAGCCTTCGTGCCGTAACCCTTGTGCTTCTCGAATCCATATAGCGGATAGTCCGACGCATAGCGTTTCATCAGCCTGTCTCTCGTCACCTTCGCGACGATACTCGCCGCACTCACCTCGGCAATCTTCGTATCGGCCTTTACCATGGTGTTTATACCGCGGACTCCGAATCTGCTGTTACCGTCGAAAAGGAGGGTCACATCCTCTGCCGACATAAGCTCTTTTATCTCCTCAAGCGCCGCCCTCATACAGGCGGAGAGCCCCTCTCTGTCTATCGCTTGGCTGTCGAAGAGTACGATATGGAATCTGCTCGATTCGACTATTTTGTCATATAGCTCCTCCCTCCTCTTTTCACTCATACTTTTCGAATCCGCCAGATTCTCCACGGGGCTGTGCATTATGAGCCCCACGACGACCAGCGGACCGGCCAGGGGTCCTCTGCCGGCTTCGTCTATACCGCAGATTACAGTTGAGCCCTCATCGGCGAAAAGGGTGCCAGACTTATCCGTTTCATTCATATCTCGAATCTCCGTTAATAAACTGTTTATTGCCTGTTATGCGATAGTTAATACCATTCTACTATAATAGCAATACATGAAGGTTGACAGCGTTTTTCCTTCAGGTGAACTCCTTGTTTATAATGAAAGCGCATTCTACTCTTGTGTTCTTTCATCGTTTCGATATCATCAATGCATGCCATGTTTTGCAACTGCCGGATATTATCACTCCGGCGCTATCCCTTTATGCCTACGAGCCTACAGTATGGCACTCTCGCTTGCAATTAGAATACACAACAACTTTACAATATGAAGAAAAACAACAACGAAAAAAGTGGGAAAGTTTTTGAGTGGTGACCCCTAGGAGACTCGAACTCCTGTGGCCAGGATGAAAACCTGGAATCCTAACCGCTAGATGAAGGGGCCGTTCGTTTTGGTGCAGGAATTATAAAGGCAAAATACTTATAATTCGCTTAAATAAAGTCCGGAGTGAAAAAAATGCAAAAAAAATATCGCCTGAGTATAGCTTGGCTTATCCTCTCTCTGCTCCTTGGAGCATGTAGCAGTCTGAGCAATGGCAAAAATGTCGCCACCGCCTATATATTATGGAAAAGCCCCTCGCTGAAATTCGCCGACCAAGCCTTCATATATGATGAGAACGATAGTGTCGTCATGGAGATATACTCTTCGGCCGCGGCTATAGGAAAACTGAAAATAACTCCGCAAAAGGTGTGCAAATCACTGCTTTGCCAATCCGCTTCCTCTTTCAACGAAGAGTTTCTCTGCGCATACTATCCGCCCAACACTCTCTTTTCCATCGTGAAGGGGAGGGAGATTTTCACAGGTATGGGCAAAAAGAGTGTGGAGGGGGGCTTCGTCCAAAAGGTTACACTCGAAAGCAAATACGATATAGAGTACCGGGTTTTAAACTCCGAAGTGAATTTTCGGGATAAAATAAACGATATCACTATCAAAATCGAAAAAATGGATCGAGCGCGATGAAAAAGTATGTAGGTGCGCATGTGAGTACGGCCGGCGGAGTGCAAAACGCTCCGCTCAACGCGATGAAGATAGGCGCAAGGGCTTTTGCTCTCTTCAGCAAAAACCAGAGGCAGTGGAGAGCGAAAGCGCTGAGCCAAGAGAGCATAGAGGCTTTCGGAGAGAATCTGAAAAAGTCCAGAATCGAAGCGAGGCATGTACTACCCCACGACAGCTATCTCATCAATCTCGGACATCCAGAAGAGGAGAAGCTGGAAAAGTCGAGAGAGGCCTTTATCGACGAGCTCGAGAGGGTCGAGGCTCTCGGCCTCGACAAGCTCAACTTCCACCCCGGCAGCCACCTCGTGAAACTCTCGAAAAGAGAGAGCGATTATGAGCGAAAAGTGGAGGAGGTGGAGCGTCGCTGTCTCGATACCATAGCAGAGTCGATGAATCTCGCCATAGAGGCCACTCCCGATTCGTCCGTAAAGCTCGTTATCGAAAATACGGCGGGACAGGGGAGCAATCTGGGCTATCGCTTCGAGCACCTCGCCTATCTGATAGAGAGGGTCGAAGAGAAGAGGAGAGTGGGTGTATGTCTCGACACCTGTCATATCTTCTCTTCGGGTTACGATATCCGCACGAGAGAGAGTTACGAGGAGACGATGAGACTCTTTGCCGAGATTGTCGGATTCGAATATCTCAGCGCTATGCATATCAACGACTCCAAGACGAAGCTGGGCTCTCGTGTGGATAGACACCACTCTCTCGGTATGGGAGAGATTGGTTGGGATGCCTTCTGCTTCATAATGAACGACGAGAGGATGGACGATATTCCTCTCATCCTGGAGACGATAGACGAAAGCATTTGGGATAGAGAGATAGAAGCTCTCTACGCTCTACAAAAATAGAACGAAAGGATACAGCTTATGAAAAAGATGAAAAAACTCTTCGCTGTTTTGACGGCGATACTTTTGGGAGTGGTTCTAAGCGGATGCGGTGCGAGTGTATCCGAAGCCGATTCGAAGAGTCCGGATGGGGGCAGAGTCGTCGTGGATTTTCCATCGAGTCTTCTGAAACGGAGTCTGATTGAAAAGGGTGTGATAGGGGCCGAAAGCAATACGACGGTTTTCGGATACAGAGCCTATCTGATAGAGTACGAGACCAAAGATGAGAAGGGGGAGAGTGTCACAGCCTCTGGATTGATGGTCGTACCCTCGGAAAGCGGCCTCGACGAAGCGGGCAGGAAAAAGCTCGAATATATGAAAGCCAAAGGTTTCTCGACCGTTCTCGACGGACACGGAACCATATTCGCCGACGAGGAGGCTCCTACAGTCGGAGCTTCCATGCAGAATGTGCCGGAGGGCTCACCGACAATACTCAGCTCTCTCTACGGCTTCGTGACTCTACAGCCTGACTATATAGGCTTCGGCTCCTCGGTCGGACACCAGCACCCCTATCTTCTGGAGGCTCCCACCGCCAACTCCATGCTCGATTTCGCCAAAGCAGCGAAAGAGTTCGCCGAAAAAAAGGGAATCCCCCTAAACGGTCAGCTCTATATCACAGGATACAGCGAAGGGGGTTATGCGGCGCTCTCCTCGGCGAAAGCCTACGAAGAGGGGAGAGACGAAAGCGGCTTCTCTTTGCAGATGTCGGCTCCGATGGCCGGCCCCTACCTGATGTATCATGTAGCCAGAGGCATCGTGGAGCTCGACTCTATCGAACACCCTTCCTTTATCGCCGATGTGGCATACTCATATGCTCTGGCCTACGGAAAGAGTCTCTCCCAACTCGTTCAGTCTCCATACGACTCCATGATAGAGAGACTCTTCGACGGCTCATACGAAATGGAAGAGATAGAAGCTGTACTGCCTAAATTGATTTCCGGTGAAGGGGGGCTTCTGAGAGAGGATGTGGTCGATTCGATTCTCGCGGACGATAGCGATTTCTGGTTCAACGAAGCGCTGAAAGAGAACTCTCCAGTCTATTGGGCACCCAAGAGAGCGATGTTTATGCTTCACTGCCTCGGAGACGATATCGTACCATATGCCATATCCGCATCGAGCGTATCGATAATGAGAGATAGCTACGGAGCCCAAAGCGTCTCTCTCATACCGGTAGAAGCGGCAATCAGCTCGAATCCCGACACCTCGTTGAGACTGTCGCACACGGAGTGCGCACTCCCCGCATACGCTGTGGCTGCCTCCATCTTCGCCAATGCCAGAAAAAAGACGATAGGATATTGAAAGGAGAATAGATGAATAGATATGCAAAAAGTCTCTTCACGATAGCGACATTCACCACCCTCGCATACTCTGGAGCCTACAAGATACCAGAGCAGTCTCTTTCGGCCGTGGCACTCTCGGCTGCGCATGTGGCTCACACCACCGGTGCCGACAGCGCCTATTACAATCCCGCCAATATGGCCTTTCTCGATAGAGATACCAGCTATCTCGAAGGGGGCATCACCGCGGTCTATCTGCCTTCGATCGATTTCGATGGTATGCAGTATCTCGACGGCGGGCTCCTGCCGGCCGGGGCTTCGAGCAGGAAGGAGTGGGCGGTGATTCCATATGACCACTTCGTCTATAAAGCCGAGGGGGACTGGAGATGGGGGGTCTCCATCACCTCTCCCGTGGGTCTGAGCAAGAGATGGAACTCGAGTGTGCAGAGAGCTTTCGCCGAAGAGTTCACCCTCACAAGCGTAGAGATAAACCCCTCCCTATCCTATCGTCTGAGCGACAATCTCGCCCTTGCTGCCGGTCTTCGTTTCATATACAGCGAAGGAGAGGTCCGAAGCGATGCTTCCAAGCTGGGACTCCCCTTCAAAAGAGTGATGAAGGGCAATGTCGTAACCGCCGCCTACAATCTCGCACTCTCATACAGACCTATGCCCGACCTCGAACTGGCGGCTACCTTCCGCTCGAAAGCGGAGCTCGAAGAGAAGGGAGAGGCCAATCTCTATGTGGGGGGAGCGGGCAGACACTTCGGCGCATCCGTAACGATTCCCATGCCCGCAACTCTAAATATAGCTGTAGCCAAAACCTTCATGGATACTCTGACGATGGAGCTCGTCTATGAAAGAACATATTGGTCTTCGTATAAAAGACTCGATTTCCAATACGATTCGCCCATACAGAATATTCTTATACCCCTATTCGACGACCCGAAAGATAAATACTGGAAAGATAGTGATACTTGGAGAGTCGGTATAAGCTACAACTACAGCGACAGAGTGACTCTGATGTGCGGTTACAGCTACGATGAAACGCCCATACCGCAAAAGACTCTCGGATATGAGCTGCCCGACAGCGACGCCCATATCTTCTCCGCCGGATTCAAAATAAGAGAGAGTGACAAACTTAGCTGGGGGGTAGGTGTACTCTACGACTACAAAAAGAGCAGGGATGTGAAGATGGGCGAAAATATCAACGCGATGGGAGGAGAGTTCGACAAGGGCGGCGCTCTACTTCTTACAGGCGGATACGAATATAGATTCTAAAGAGGTTCCGTATGGGTGTATTGAAGTACCGCTACAACAATTTTTACGAGATGATACTCTCTCACGCCTCCAAGAGGGGGAGAAAGAAGGCCCTCTTCCTCGGCAAGAGGAGCGTAAGCTATGCCGAGTTGCTCGAGATGAGCGACAGGCTGGCCGCCTATCTGCACGAAAAAGGCATCCGCGAAGATGAGAGGATCGCCCTTTTTATGAAAAACAGTATCGAATTCGTCGTTTCGCTCATCGCCATATCCAAAGTCGGAGCCATATGCGTACCAGTAAACAACTTTCTCAAGTCCGATGAGCTGAGCTATATCCTCGAAGATAGTTCGGCTGTCGCACTCTTTGCTTCGAGCTCTTTGGAGAGGGTCGTACGCGCATCGAACGCCTCTTTGCTATGCAGGAAGATTGTGTGGCAAGGCGGAGCAGCTCCCTCCTCGGGCATCGACGAGATTACTTTTGCCGAAATATTGAAAGAGCGCACACTATACCCGCCTACAAAGAGAAGTTTGGACAAGTGTGCCGTCATCTTCTACACCTCCGGTACGACCGGCAAGCCCAAAGGTGCCATGCTCAGCTACAGAAATATACTCTCCAACGCCGAGTCGGCTATAGCACTCTTCGCCATCAATCCCAAAGACAGAGATATCGTCTTTTTGCCGATGTTTCACTCCTTCACCTTCTCGATTGGGCTGATTCTCCCGCTCTATGCCGGTGCGAGCATCGTCATAGTCGATTCCGTGCGCCCTTTCAGCAATATTTTCAAACAGACTCTACTCAAGAGAGTTACGCTCTTTTTCGGGGTACCGGATCTATACAATGCACTTGCCAAAGCCAGATTGCCCTGGTATTTCAGATGGTTCAACCGTGTACGCATTTTCGTATCCGGTGCGGCGGCTTTGCAACCCAAAACTCTCAGGGCTATGAGAGAGAAGTTTCCCCGTGCCAAGATGATCGAAGGCTACGGTCTGAGCGAAAGCTCGCCGGCAGCCTGTATAAATCCTCTTCACCTTCAAAAAGAGCGCTCCGTCGGACCTGCCATGCCCGGCTACGAGATCAAAATCGTGGATGAGAACATGGTGGAAGTCCCCGTAGGGGAGAGGGGCGAAATCATAATCCGCGGAGACAATGTGATGATGGGCTATCTCGACAGACCGGAAGCGACTGCCGAAACGATAATCAACGGCTGGCTTCTGACGGGTGATATGGGATATGTCGATAGCGACGGCTACCTCTTCATTGTCGGCAGAAAAAAGGATCTCATCATATCCAAAGGTATAAATATATATCCCAGAGAGATAGAGGAGCATATCGACGCTTTCCCGGGTGTAAAGGCGAGTGCCGTAGTGGGAATGGAAGATGAGAGAAGCGGAGAGATTCCCGTAGCCTATATCGAAGCCGAGGATGGACAGAGTGTGGATATGAGCGAACTCAAACGATACCTCAAAAGCTCCCTTGCCGACTACAAGATACCCAGACATATGGAGCTTGTGGAGGAGCTGCCCAAAAATGCCACGGGCAAAGTTCTCAAAAGAGTTTTGAAAGAGAGACTTGCAGGAAAGAGAGAGGAGTGATGGCCGAGAGGATACTGCTGCTCGAAGACGACAGGCTCTTCAACGAAACACTCTGCGATTTTCTCGAAGAGGAAGGTTACGAGACAAGAGGAGTCATGGATCCGCGAAGCGCTCTGGAGTTGAGCTATTCGGAGAGTTTCGACCTCTACCTCTTTGATATAAATCTCCCCTTCGAAGACGGTATATCTCTACTATCTTCCCTGAGAGATGGCGACGATAGGACACCTGCGATACTAATAACTTCGAGAGAGGATAAAAAGTCGCTTCTGGAAGGCTTCGAGGCCGGTTGTGACGACTATCTGCGCAAACCTGTCGATCTCGACGAACTACTGCTCAGGATAAAGGCTAGACTCGGCACGAGGGAGAGAGAGTCGATTATCGAGGTGGGGGAGTACAGTATCGATATCTCGAGAAGAAAAGTATCCAAAGCAGGGGAGGAGATCGAACTGGGAAGAAAAATCTTCGATCTCCTCACCTTGCTGGCGAAGTCCGAAGGGAGGGTCGTGACTATAGACGAGATTGTCCGGAAGCTTTGGAGCGATAACGATGAGCCGAGCTACGGAGCCATTAGAGTATATATTACCCGTCTCAAGAAACTCTTCGGTGACAGGATAGAGAATGTAAGGGGTGTCGGTTATATATTCAAAATCTGATTTAACACTTCTCTAACACTCTTATCGTAAAATCGATACTCCAAACCCGATTGCACGGTTGGTTCGTACTATTTTCATATGCGCGAATCGAAAGAGTGTCGGGGTCGAAATCGAAACAAGGAGCAGAAATGAACAAGGTATGGAAAATGGTGATAGTGGCGATATCCGTCTCACTCTTCGCCTTCGCAGGTATGGGGCACGGAAAGAAGATGCCTAGGGACTTCAGAATGGTACCGATGGGCAGGGCAGAACTCCTCCAAAGCGGTAACGCCAAAATGTTTTGTCCCAAGTGCGGGATGACACTCCCCATGTTCTATAGAACCAACCATGCCGCGACAGTGGATGGCAAAGTAGAGCAGTTTTGCTCCATGCACTGCCTCGTAGAGGAGATGAATTCGGGTAAAAAGGTCAGCGATATCAAGGTTGTTGACAACAGCACACTCAAATTCATCCCCGTCCAAAAGGCGTGGTATGTCGTAGGCAGCAGCAAGCCAGCCACAATGTCCAAGGTGAGCAAATACGCTTTCGGCAGCAAAGAGGCGGCTGAAAAGTTCGCTTCCGAAAATGGCGGTAAGGTGATGAATTTCGCAGATACTCTCGCTCTCGCCAAAAAAGCCTACGAAAAAGAGGCGGCTATGATTGCCAAAAAACAGACAATGATGGCTCAAAAAGGCAAGGCTATCTATGAAAAGAGATGCCAAAAGATCGATGGCAAGTTCGGCAGTGCCGCAGAGGCCAAAGCATATATCGCGGCTCACAACTCCTGCCCTGGAGTCCGCGGCAAGATGCTTCAAGCCGTCGCTCTCTATCTCGAAAAGAGATAGCTACGACATATGCGTCATTGCAATCGATAGAGAGCCTGAGATAGATGCAGATATATATTCTTCTCTTGCTGCTACTGATAGGAAGCGGCTCGATAGCCGCTTATCTCTACTATCTCAAGGAGAAGGGCGACGAGCTTGATGCTATCGCAAAGGGGATCTGCCCCTACTGCAGCAAAAAGTCTATCGAGCTTTACGACATACGGGGAGGCGGCTGCGGACCCCGCATCGTGAGCTACAGATGCACTCTATGCGACTATGACAACAGCTTCAGCATAGATGGCAGTTGCAATTTTTAATCGCACCTGAAACTACGAGGGGTTATCTCTTTGCAAGCTTTTCCAAAAGCCGCTCTATTTTCCTAAGAACTTTTTTATCGGATTGTTTTTGGGATTCTCTCTCCAGCAGTCTCCTCAAT
>CAJXJF010000048.1 GCA_913054475.1 uncultured Nitratifractor sp. | reverse complement strand
CTCCTCTTCGAGGGCGGCTATCTCGTCCAGGGCTTTGCGTATGGCTTCCAGATCTCCCCTCCTGCCTGCTCGAGCTATCCTCTGCGATAGTTTCGTACGACTCTTCAGAAAGAGTATATATCTTTTCAAGCCGGCGATACCTATCTTTTCGATTCTGACTTCACTCTCCTCTTTCAGGAGACCGGCACCCATTTGCGCACCTGCCTTATCGAGAGCATGTATGGAGTTTCTCATCCTGATGCTGCAGTACTTTTTGTCCGTCGCTTTCGACGATAGCGAACTCCACCAGGAGAATAGACCGGATACTTCACCCACATCGGACGGAAGGGTGATATTGGCCTCTCCTATCTTCAACTCATAATCTCCGAAGGGTACAATCCCCTCTTGCGGTTTCGGGAGCGATATTGCGGCCGAGATATCTTTCATATCTACTCTCAGCCCACGGCTTTCGTCCGCAAGTGTGATACGGGGAGATTTCAAAAGGCCGCTGCCGCTCCCGGAGAGGGTGTCGAAAGTTCTCGAAAACTCCGCGCCATGGAGAGAGAAACGACTCCCCTTGGCTGCCATTTCGAATCCTTCGAGTCTCAACTTCTCCCTGACCGTCGTCCCGAAAGCGCTTATGCTTTCGAAACTTAGCAGAGGGTCGTGATCCACACCGGAGAGGAAAGCCTCTCTATAGCTCTTTTCGAGAAAGTGTGAGAGTTTCTCTTCGAAATAGACTCCCATTATCCCCGGCTGAGGTTTCGCGGCCGGAACAACGGGACCGTAGAGAATCTTCAGAGATACTTCGGAGTCTTGCTCGAGCATATCGAGAGGAGGAGTCTTTTGAAACTCTTTGCGTACGGAGAGTTTCGCTTTCGCTTCGGCCCCGAAGATATTTCCGGAAAAAGAGTCGATACTCAATCCAAATGGCGAGAATGGCACACTGTTTTGAGCGTCGATGTAGCGCTGCAGATATCTTTGGCCGTTTTGAGAGATATATATGAGTGCAGCGAGATAGAGAAACGATATGAGAGCTATGGCGGAAAGTGAAAATTTCTTCATCGATTGTCACTCTTGCTCGATGGGTGTGCACCTTTTTTCTCTCTGAGAGTATCGATGGCATCGGTGGCTTTGAGATTAAGGATGAAATAGGCCTTTTCCGTCAGCAGACCGGCTGCAAGAGCGAGGAGATAGAGAGTCTCATGCCTTATCTGATAGATTTCGGCTTCGGAGATGAGAGTCTGTGCCGCCATATCGAGGATGAACATCGATACGGCGAGAAACATTCCCAGAATAGGTCTGAAGATATATGCGGCCATACTGACGCGTTTGCGAGAGACGATATAGTCTCTGGTGAGAAAAATAAGACTTCCGAAAGCACCTATGACCATCAGCAGACCGAAGGTATCCACCAATTTTCTGGCTTCGGCTCTACTTTTGATCCTTTTTCTCTCCTGCAATACCCAGTTTATAGCCTCGGCGGGCAGAGGTGCCCTTACCGACATATCTTTGTCCGCATCGGATGCTATGAGAGAGTCGGGTATCAGTTGGGCGAAAGAGAGTTTCAAAGTATGAGGATCGATATTTTTATCGTAGGCTATAGCCTGCAGGTTTTGTGCGATACGCTGAAAGAGAGTCTGATACTGCTCTCTCTTCCAGCGCTCCGGATCCTCGTTCGCGGGCACATGTATCCTCTCTTCACTTATCCACGACGGATCTTTTACCAAGCTATCGGCCACACTCTCTATGGGAGGCGGTGTACCGTCATAACTTTTCAGGAATCTCTCCAACTCTCCATAGGGGGTTACATGGGCACTTCTTCCATAAAGCAGGGAGAATCTGTAGCGATTGAGATTTATCTTTTCGAAAACGAGCTGGGATATGTAGTTTTTGGAAGCGGCCACCGCTCCTATGAAAAGTACGACTATCCATATCAGCAGTATGACACCCTTTACAACCCTTATCCACAAAGGATTGCTATCCCTCTTCAACGCACTATCCGCCATCTTCTCTCCTCCTCCGGCAAAAGATATATCCGCGCCCGTTCACTCTCCAAGCAAAGCAAGTCGGCATACTCCGCTATTTTGCCTTATATGGATGATTATAACACACAAAATGGCTCAAAAAACGGAGAATTTTAATCCGATATGCTTGATTTACATCAAGAACTATGTATAATTCCCGAAAAAAAGGAGAAGCACAATGATTAAAAAGGGTCTTGTCGGTATGGCTGTCTTGGGTCTATCCGTACTTTACGCATCTGGAGATATCTCCCACAAAGAGCTTTCAGAGGGGGTGGGCTATATCAAAACTCTCGGCAAAGAGCTCAAAGGCGAGATGAAAAAGAGGATGAAAGATGACCCTACCGGTCTGCAGGCGGCATATTTCTGCGCCAAAAGTGCACATGATATAACGAAGAAGATAAATGCCGCCTTTCCCAAGGGTGTCAGAGTATATAGAACAGCTCTGAAATATAGAAATCCCGACAATAGACCGGATGCTACCGACAAAGAGGTTATGGAGAAGATGGTAGAGGCTCTGAGAAATGGAAATTTCGAAAAGAGGGCGGTAGCGGTAAAGACGAAAAATGGGGCAAGGAGGGTATATATGCCCCTATTGACAGGAAAAACCTGCCTCAAATGCCACGGAGAGATAGAGAAGATCGATCCCAAGGTAAAAGAGACTATCGCCAAAAAATATCCCGAAGACAAAGCTACGGGCTTCAAGGAGGGAGAGCTCAGAGGTGTTATCGTGGCCGAGATGAAGAGCGGCTCGAAAGAGGAACGGTAGTACGAACTTGCGCGACACAATCCCTATATCTCTCGAAGCTCTCTTGCTCGATATCTGTTGCATAGAGATTTCGAGAGACCGAAATAAGCCAAAAGTGGCTAAAATATATCTACAAATCCTATGAGAAGAAGGAAAGATAGATGCTCGAAACCATATTCGAAGAGACGAAAGAACATATGCAAAAGAGTCTGGAGGCACTGAAAAGAGATTTCGGTACGCTTCGTACCGGAAAGGTGACCACCGCCATAGTTGACCATATAAAGGTGGACTATTACGGTACTGCAACACCTCTCAATCAGGTCGGAAGCGTCGTGGTACAGGATGCCACCACAATAGCCATCAACCCCTGGGAGAAGAGTATGCTCTCCGTCATAGAGAGAGCCATACAGGAGGCGAATATAGGCGTCAATCCCAATAACGACGGTGATTTCATAAAACTCTTTTTCCCCCCTATGACGACGGAGCAGCGACAGGAGATAGTCAAGCAGGCCAAAGCCATGGCCGAGAAGGCCAAGGTCGCCGTCAGAAACATAAGAAAAGATTCCAACAATACGATAAAGAGGCTCGAGCACGACAAAGAGATAAGCGAAGACGAGATGAAACGAGCACTCGAGCAGATTCAGAAGATTACCGATGAGTACATCTCCAGGATAGACGACTCTTTCAAGGCCAAAGAGTCCGATATTCTCAGGGTGTGACGATGGCGGATATCGAAAAGATATATAGAGAGTCGGGAGCTCTGCTGGAGGGGCATTTCATACTTTCGAGCGGTAAACACTCCAAATACTATCTACAGAGTGCCAAGGTACTCGAAGATCCGAAGAGGGCGGAAGAGTTGGCGAAACTTCTGGCGGAGGAGATAGTGAAAAACGGTATCGAGGTCGATACTGTCTGCGCTCCGGCACTCGGAGGAGTGCTCGCCGGATACGAACTGGCAAGGGCTCTGGGGGTCAGATCGATTTTCGTAGAGCGCAAGGATGGAGTGATGCAGCTTAGAAGAGGCTTCGAGCTCTCCAGAGGGGAGAGGGTGCTCATCTGCGAAGATATCATCACTACCGGTGGTTCGGCTATGGAGGCGGCTGCCGTCGTCGAGTCGAAAGGAGCGGAAGTCGTAGCCTTCGCCGCCTTGGCCAACAGAGGGCTCTGCTCGAGAAGCGGAAGCGGCAAAGAGGCGGCAGCGGAGTGCAAACTCCCCGCACAGAAGCCTTTTTTCGCTCTCGAAGATTTCGAGTTCGAAATATTCGAGCCGCAGGAGTGCCCTCTCTGTGCCGAAGGAAGCGAAGCGGTAAAACCGGGAAGCAGGGGAAACTGAGCTCACTCTTTTCTCAAAATATAGAGGGCGTAGAGAATCCATAGCAATCCGCCGAGGATGAAAGGGATACTCAGAATCTGTCCTACACTAAGTGCGATGGGCAGTGTGTAATCTGCCTGTCTGACTTTGAAAAACTCCAGAAAGAAGCGGGCGCTAAAGATGGAGAAGAAAAAGATTCCCGGCAGCAGAAGAGTCGAAGCCCTCTTGCTCAAAACCTCATATAACAGATACATCAGCAGCAGAATGAGAAGATAGGCGGCGGCTTCGTAGAGCTGGACGGGATGTCTGGGCAGGGTGTCTATGCGGTCGAAAACAACAGCCCACGGCAGCTTGCTGCTTTTTCCCAATATTTCGGAATTGAAGAAGTTTCCTATCCTTACGCAGACCGCGAAAAAAGCTCCGACCACACTCAATCTGGAGAGAAGCCAGAGAAAAGATTCCCTATATTTTCTGCTGAAGATCGCCAAAGCCACGAGGGCACCTATCAATCCCCCGTGACTTGCCAATCCGCCTTTCCAGATTTTGACTATCTCCATAGGATGGGAGAGGTAGAAAGCTGGTTCATACACGAAGCAGTGAAGAAGTCTGGCCCCAAGCAGAATCCCGACTATGAGATAGAGTAGAAGATCGTCCGCCATATCGGGGTCTCTTCCCTCCCTTTTACATATTTTGCGAAAGAGATAGAGTCCACCCAGCAATCCGCCGACAAAAAAGAGTCCGTACCAATGTATGGCAAAAGGTCCTATTTTTATGAAGAGAGGGTCGATATTCCAATGCATTTGGCTAAGTCCGTTGTGGTTTTGTGATGTTATCATACAATATTAACGGTAATTTCCGAAAAGACCATACTCCGGCAAGAGCCGATATTTTATCTCGCTCTCAAAGCAAATTCTCTTCCCGCTTTTCACAAACGAGCCACTTCTCTTCTATTTCGCGTGATGTGACAGGTTTCGTATAATAAAACCCCTGTATGCAGTCACATCCGAAACCTTGAAGGATTTTTAGCTCCTCTTCCGTTTCGACCCCTTCGGCGACAATTTCAAGCCCGAGAGTCTTGCCCATGGCTATAATGGCTTTTACTATCACTTGTCCGTTTTTGTGGGTGGCTATATCGTGTACGAAGGTTCTGTCTATTTTCAGTTTGTTTACATTGAGGCTTTTGAGGTGGCTCAAAGAGGAGTAGCCCGTTCCAAAATCATCGATCGATATACTATAGCCCAACATTGCCAACTCTTTAACCAAAGAGGCCGAGTCTTTGGTGCTTTGCATGATGATACTCTCAGTCAACTCCAGCTCTACATACTTGCACAAGTCGCCATAAATTTTCCTGTTTCTTTTCATCATCTTTAAAAAATAACTATGGTGGAAAAGAGCGTTGGAGATATTTATCGAAACAATCGGAAGCCTATATCCTCTTTTTTCCCATCTCGAGAGTAGTTTCAAAACCTTTTCCAAAACCACGATATCCAAACGATACAGCAGTCCGGTTTCGCTCGCAAGCTCCAAAAATTCGCCAGGAAACAAAATTCCCCTTTGGGGATGTCTCCATCTCACAAGTGCCTCCATACCCTTGGCCAAACTGCTTTTCGTGCTTATTTGAGGTTGTAGATACAGCTCGAACTCATCTCTCTCTATAGCCTTGTAGAGATCGTTTTCAAGTGCGATTTTCTCTATCAGTGCACCATTGTCATGTGCATAGAATGCAAAGTCGTTTTTCCCCTCTTTTTTCGTTTGATAAAGAGCGATATCGGCAGCCTTTTGTAGATGTTTTATATCGGAGCCGTGTTCTGGAAAAAGAGAGATTCCTATACTCAAAGTGATTCTCAATTGATAGTCGTCTATTTTGATGGTCTTTTTCATCACGGCTTTCAATTTTCTCGCTATCGTACCTATTTCGTCTATCGTATCGAAATTTTCGATAATTATTGCAAATTCATCGCCGCCTATTCTTGCGAACAATCCCCCTTCGGATTCGATAACCCTCCTTATTCTGCGAGAGACCTCTTTGAGTACCTCGTCTCCTTCTCCGTGCCCGAGTGAGTCGTTTATTCTTTTGAAGTTGTCTATATCCATCAAAAAAAGAGCGACGCGATGTTTTCTATATTTCGCCAACTCTATGGCTCTGTGGAACTCCTCCATGAAAACATATCTATTGTAGAGTCCCGTCAGAGTGTCGTATCTCGCCAAGCGCTCCAATTCACGCTTGGCAAGCACTCTTTCCGTCTCATCTATCAGCGTACCGATAACGGCACGCTTCCCTTCGTAGAGAAAGGAGGAGCCAAAAACATGGATATATCGTATCTCTCCACTCTTCGTAACTCCCTTGAAGCTATATTCAATATTCTCTCTCTCCTCTTTTAGATTTTTTTCGATTATTTTCGAGACGGCATCTTTTTCATCTTCGTGTGCAAGATATAGATTGTTCTTCCCTATCAGTTGCGATCTTTCATATCCGAACATATCCGAGAGTCGTTTGTTTATGTAGATGAATTTTCCATCCACGATAATATAGATACCCACAACCGAGTGCTCCACCAGAGCACGAAACTTCTCGTCACCCTCCAATATGCCATCCGAAAATCTCTTGCTTTCACTCATTACAGATCCATTTCATATCTATCGGAATATCGATCTTTAGACTCTCTTTTCAGGCAGAGAAGAGAGCTATCGACATTATAGCAGGTTCCACTATTTTATTATATCCGCACATATTGTCGTGTGCTGCTTTTGCAGGCTTCAAAAGCGGCACTGTTTCGCTATTTTACGAAGCCGTTCTATTAAAGATTGGGAAAATCTTTTTGGATACAATAGCGACACAAGTGCGGAATCGAGCTTCAAAATCCGCACAACGAGAGTATAGAGTACAAGGAAAGTGAGAATAGATGAAAGAGAGAATCACCTTCAGAGAGAGGGCCATTCCCGAAAGCTATATAGAGGCCCTCCGGAGAGTGCGTGAGAATGGCGGCCTCATCGAGAGTGTGGAGAAGGTGGAGAGTGTTTTGCGCCAAAGAGTGGGCAACGAAATGGTCTTGAGCACCTGCAACTCCACTTCGGCTCTGCATCTTGCCATGTGTGCACTCGACCTCAAAAGGGGTGACAAGGTAGTGTGCTCGGTAAACGCTTTTGCCGATGTACCGGAGGTCGTCAGACACTTCGATGCCGAACCGGTATTCGTGGATTGCGACCCCAGAAGCTACAATATGGATCTCGACAAACTCGATGAGACGCTCTCCCGTTTCAAAACACGGAAGATGAGGGCGGTCGTGATAAATCATATGGCGGGTCTGCCGATAGATATCGACCGGGTACACGAGATAGCCCAAAAGCACGGTGTCTTCGTGATAGAGGATGCCACGGACGCCTTCGGGGCCACCTACAAGGGGAGGGTGATAGGTAACGGAGAGTGTGAAATCACAGTCTTCGGTATAGGTTGCAAGATGGACAATATCTTCGATGGCGGTTTCATGACTTTCAGGAGCGAAGAGTGTTACAGCCGTGCGAAACTGCTGCGCAATCACGGTATCACGATAGATTCGGATGAACTCGACTACCTCTACGATATCGAAGATATAGGCTGTCAGTACAGAATGAACGAACACAGCGCCCTGTATGCCGAAACTCTGCTTGAAAAGGTGGATGCGGATATAGAGCGCAGAAGAGAGATAGCCTCCGTCTATTTCGAGAGACTCGAAGGGCTAAAGCATCTGACCCTGCCTTTGAAGAGCGACGAACATATATATACGGCTTTCATAGTGGAGATAGACAAGAATAGAGACGCATTCGCCAGAGAGTTGATAAAAGAGGGGATAGAGGTGGGTCTAAACTATGTACCTCTGCATCTTACGAAGTATTACAAAGAGAAATACGAGTTCAAACTCTTCGATTTTCCCAATGTACTGGGCGTATATCAGCGCGTACTCTCTCTACCCATACATGGCGGACTCAGCGATGAAGATGTGCGCAGAATCTGCGATGTCGTGACGGAAGCCGACAGACGACATATCTGAGGGAGCGAAAGAGTACTTTCGAAGAGATTGAATGAAAGAGGCTGTAGTCACATTTTTCGAAAATATGTACTATATGCCCGGATTGGGGCATCGTCTGCTCTCATCGACACTCCTTCCTCTCTCGCTGCTCTACGCCTCTTTTATGTTGCTGCGCAGAAGAGCGGCACACAGAAAAGCCTTCGATCTGCCGATAGTGAGTGTGGGTAACCTTCAGATTGGCGGAAGCGGAAAGACACCTTTCGTCATAGCCCTGGCAAGACGCTACGAGAAGAGTATGAAAGTGGCTGTCGTACTCAGAGGTTACGGCAGAAAGAGTGTAGGATTGCTGGAGGTATCACGGCAGGGAGATATCCTCGCCACTGTCGCCGAGAGTGGAGACGAAGCGATGCTCATAGCCCGAAAGTGCGAAGAGAGTTCCGTCATAGTGGCGGAAAACAGAGTCGAAGGTATAGCCCGGGCGATTGCCGGCGGTGCCGGCCTCGTAATTCTCGACGACGGCTTCAACAGGGTGGATATAGAGAAGTTCGAAATAGTTCTGGAATCGCAAAATATTCCAAACAGCTATCCTCTGCCTTCTGGTCCTTTCAGAGAGTTTCGTTTCGTCTCCGAAGAAGCCGATATTTATCTGAAAGAGAATTCGGGATATAATCGCCGCGTTTTTTGTGAAAATCCGTCCGAAAGGATGGTACTGGCGACCGCCATCGCCAATCCCCGCAGATTGAAACCCTTCCTGCCCAAAGGAGTGGTGGCCGAGTATTACAAAGCCGACCACGACAGATTCAGTGTCGGCCAACTGCGGGATATTCTCGATAGAGAGAGGGCCGAGAGCATCCTGATGACCGAGAAGGATTTCGTAAAACTGCAGGATGCGAATCTGCCCGTATCGCTATTGAGACTCGATATGCAGATAGAAGAGAGCATACTTGAAAAGATAGACAAATATATAAAGGATTACGATGCGTCATAAGATGGAAACGGTTGGAACACTGCTCGATGCCCTTCCCTATATAAAGAAGTTCAGAGGCGAGAAGGTAGTCGTCAAATATGGGGGCTCCGCGCAGACCAGCGACGAGCTGAAGGAGAAATTCGCCGAAGATATAGTACTGCTGCATACGGTCGGAATGAAACCAGTGGTGGTACATGGAGGAGGCAAGAGTATCTCCCGGCTGCTTGCGGATCTCGGGATAGAGAGCAGTTTTATCGACGGGCAGAGAGTGACCACGAGAAATGTGATGCGTATCGCGGAGATGGTACTCAGCGGAGAGATAAACAAGGAGATAGTGGCCCTGCTCAACTCACACGGCGCCAAAGCCGTGGGGCTCTCGGGCAAGGATGCCAATTTTCTCGAGGCTGTAGCCAAGGATGAAGAGAATTTTGGATATACGGGCGTGATAAAGAAGATAAATACGGAGATTGTGGACAATATGCTCGAAGACGGTTTCATACCGGTGATAGCCCCTATAGCCGGCGGTGGAGCCATGGGACATCCCGGTTTCAATATCAATGCCGATCTCGCGGCGAGCAGGATAGCCGTGGCTCTCGGGGCGCGCAAGATTCTCTTCCTGACCGACACTCCGGGGGTTCTGGATGCAGACGGAGAGCTGATAGGCAATCTGAGTATCGAGGCTACGCAGAAGCTCAAGAGCGAAGGAGTGATCCACGGCGGTATGGTTCCGAAGGTCGATGCCTGTATGGAGGCTCTCAGAGGCGGCGTCAAAAAGTCGCATATCATCGACGGCAGGATAGAGCACGCACTTTTGCTCGAGATTCTCACAAGCAGCGGTATAGGTACCTGTATAGAGCTATAGCTTCATCCTCCCGGGAAGACTCTCACAAGAGCTCTTTCCACTCTTCCGGCTTTCGTCAGCACTGCAACCACAGGAAACAGTTTTTGATTCGATCTATGCGAAAGAGCATGAAAAAGTATTTTCAGTAAGTGAAAATGTGTATCATTACGAAACACTATAGAGGAACTCCGAGTGATGTATGGGAGATTACAGTTCTCATAGAGTGCCGTAGGGATATAATAGCCACACCAAAATCAAACCAAATTCAGGAGAACCCGAAATGAGTTCGAAACCGACGATAGTATGGACCAAGATAGACGAGGCACCGGCACTGGCCACATATTCACTACTTCCTGTTGTGCAGGCTTTCGCCAGTCAGGCGGGGGTAGAGGTGCAGGAGAGAAATATCTCCCTCTCCGGTAGAGTCATAGCCACTTTCTCCGATGTTCTGAAAGACGATCAGAAGATAGACGACGAGCTGGCGTTCATGGGAGAGCTCGTAGGCAAGCCCGAAGCCAATATCATCAAGCTTCCCAACATCTCCGCATCCATTCCCCAGCTCAAGGCATGTATAGCGGAGCTTCAGGAGAAGGGTTACGCTCTGCCCGATTTCCCCGAAGATCCCCAGACCGACGAAGAGAAGGCGATCAGAGAGAAGTACGCCACCTGTCTGGGCTCTGCGGTCAACCCCGTACTGCGTGAAGGAAACTCCGACAGAAGAGCGGCCGCAGCGGTCAAGAAGTATGCCCAGAAGCATCCCCACAGACTCAAGCCTTTCGATGAAAACTGCCAGGCATATGTAGCTTATATGGAAGATGGCGACTTCTACGCCAACGAACAGTCCGTCATCATACAGAAGGGTTCGAAGGTGACTATCGAACTCAACGGAAAAGTGCTCAAGGAGCTCGACGATGTGGAAGATGGCGAACAGCTCTCCAGCTCTTTCCTCAGCGCCGCCGAGCTCGACAAGCTCCTAGAGAAGAGTATAGCCGACGCCAAAGAAAAAGATCTGCTCTGGTCGATTCACCTCAAGGCTACCATGATGAAGGTGAGCGACCCCATCATGTTCGGTCAGGCCGTCAAGGTATTCTACAAAGAGGTATTCGAGAAGTATGCCGACGAGTTCGAACAGATCGGTGTCAACCCCGACCTCGGACTCGGCGACCTCTACAAGAAGCTGCAGAAACTCCCCGAAGAGAAGAGAGGAGAGATCGAGCTCGCCATCGTCGAGACATACAAGAACAGACCCAATATCGCCATGGTTGACAGCGACAAGGGTATCACCAACCTCCACGCCTCCAACGATATCATCATCGACGCATCCATGCCTCCCGTCATCAGAGAGGGCGGCAAGATGTGGAACAAGGATGGTGAGCTTCAGGAGACTGTAGCGGTCATTCCCGACAGAAGCTACGCTCTGATGTATAGCGAGATTCTCGAAGACTGCAAGATCAACGGACAGTTCGATGTGACCACCATGGGGCATGTGAGCAATGTAGGTCTGATGGCGAAAAAGGCCGAGGAGTACGGTTCTCATCCCACCACCTTCAAGATAGCCGAAGATGGTGTGGTCGAGGTGAAGGATGCCGAAGGAAATGTACTCATGAGCCACAAGGTGAGCCAAGGCGATATCTGGAGACTCTACAGAGTCAAAGAGATCGCGGCCAGAGACTGGGTGAGACTCGCCCACGAAAGAGGCAAGCTGACCGGAGACCCCATAGTATTCTGGCTCGATAGCAACAGAGCACACGATGCCAACCTGATAAAGAGAATCGTAGAGTGGCTCCCCGAGCATCTGGCGCAAGCTCAGATAGAGTACCATATCATGGCTCCCCAAGAGGCTATGAAGTTCACACTCAAGAGAACGAGAGCGGGACTCGACACCATCAGTGTAACCGGAAATATACTCAGAGACTATCTGACAGACCTCTTCCCGATACTCGAGCTCGGCACATCGGCCAAGATGATGTCTATCGTTCCTCTGCTCGCTGGCGGAGGACTCTTCGAGACAGGTGCAGGCGGTTCGGCTCCCAAGCATGTGGATCAGTTCCTCAAAGAGGGGCATCTGAGATGGGATTCTCTGGGTGAGTTCCTCGCTCTCGCCGAGTCTTTGAGAATGATATACAACAAGAGCGGTGACGAGAAGATAGGAGAGCTGACCAGGGCTCTCGACAAGGCCAACGAAGCCTATCTCGACAACGACAACGCACCCAGCAGAAAGTGCTGCGAGCCCGACAACAAGGCAAGCCACTTCTATCTCGCCAAATATTGGGCGGAGGCTCTCGCATCTGGAGAGGATGAGGAGCTTGCAGGGAAGTTCGCTCCGATAGCCGAAGCTCTCGCTCAGAACGAAGAGAAGATACTCGAAGAGATGCTCGCATCCGAAGGAAGCCCCAAAGATATCGGCGGATACTACAAACCCGACGATGCCAAAGCGGCCGAAGCCATGAGAGCCAGCAAAACATTCAACCAGATCATAGACTCCATCTAAGCGGGAGTCCCGAGCGCGGGGGGTCACCCCCGCAACAAAATCAGACAAAGCGTTCCCGCCGAGAGAGGTTCTGCAAAGCATAATTGAAAATCTGGATTTTGACTTATGTTTTGCCCTGCTCCCGGGAGCGTCCAAAGGAAGCGTATGGAGAGAAAAAAAGGTAAAAAGGTAACGATTATCGGTGCGGGAAATGTGGGGGCTACCGTAGCCTACTCGCTCGCCATGCAGGGCACCTGCCACGAGATAATGCTCAGAGACAGAGCCTCCGAGATAGCCAAGGGCAAGGCGCTGGATATGTCGCAGGCGGCGAATGCTGCGAGACAACACACTCTCGTGAGAGTGGCGGAAAAGCCCGAAGATATGGCGGAGAGCGATGTGGTGGTCATAACGGCCGGTTCCCCGAGAAAGCCGGGTATGAGCAGAGACGACCTGCTCATGATAAATGCCGAAATCACCAAACAGGTGATACACGATGTCAAGGAGCACGCCCCCGACTCCATTGTGATAATGGTCTCCAACCCGCTGGATGTGATGACCTATGTGGCACTCAAGGAGAGCGGTTTCCCCAAAGAGAGAGTGGTAGGTATGGCGGGTATTCTCGACAGTGCGAGAATGGCGCACTTCATCTACGAAAAGATAGGTTACGGCGCGGGACAGATAAGAGCTTCGGTGATGGGCGGCCACGGAGACGATATGGTCCCTCTGCCCAAATTCTCCACCGTGGCGGGTGTACCGCTGACCGATATTCTGAGTGAAGACGAGATTGTGGAGATAGTGGAGCGTACCAAGCACGGCGGAGCCGAAATCGTAGGCTATCTCAAGACCGGTTCGGCATATTACGCTCCGGCGAAGGCTACCGCCATCATGGTGGAGGCGATACTCAAGGATACCAGACAGATACATCCGTGCGCCGTCTATCTCGAAGGTCACTACGGATACAACGATGTGGTCTCCGGTGTGCCGGTCGCTCTGGGTGCCAACGGTGTGGAGAAGCTCTTCGAGATGACATTGAGCGAGGGGCAGAAGAGGAAGTTCGCCAAGAGTGTGGCGTCTGTCAGAAGTATGATAAATGTCCTCAAAGAGAATAAGTTCTTCACCAATCCCGAAGACAACATTATCAGCGAATAAACCAACAGAGAAAGGAAAAAGATGAGAGAAATAGCGTATGAAGATCTCGTTAAGTCCGTAAAGGCGATGGTGATGCATACAGCGTCGCATCTGCCCGAAGACGCCCTCAAAGCGATAGAGAAGGCTTACGGGGAGGAGAAGAGCGAGGTGGCGAAGTCGGTACTCAAACAGATACTCGACAATGCCCAGCTCGCCAGAGAAGAGGATAGGCCTCTGTGCCAGGATACGGGGCTGGCGGTATATTTCATCAATGTAGGCGAGGATGTCAAGGTGGTGGGAGGCTCCATCAGAGACGCTATCAACGAAGCCACCGAGCAGGCCTACAAAGAGGGCTATCTGAGAGCCTCCACCTGCGACTGCTTCGACAGACACAATCTCAAAGAGGAGGTCGGATACAATCTGCCGGCCGTGATTCACTTCGATATCGTTCCCGGCGACAGGATAGAGATAGAGTATGCGGCCAAAGGGGGCGGTAGCGAAAATGTCTCCAGGGCTACGGTCCTCGCTCCCGCTCAGGGCAAAGAGGGGATACTCAATTTCGTCAGACAGGTCATCAGCGATGCCGGCCCCAACCCCTGCCCCCCGATAATCGTGGGTGTAGGTATAGGAGGCACTTTCGAAGTGGCGGCCAAATCCTCCAAACACGCTCTCTTCAGAGAGGCGGGAAGCCCCAACCCCGACCCCGACCTCGACGCCTTCGAGAAGGAGATTCTCAGCGAACTCAACAAACTGGGTATCGGTGCGATGGGTATGGGAGGTACACAGACGGTACTGGCGGTGCATATAGAGAAGAACCCCTGCCATATCGCATCTCTGCCGGTGAGCGTAAATGTGCAGTGCCACAGCTCCAGACATTCACATATCACACTCTAAAAGGATAAGCAGATGGCTGAATATCGTATGACTACACCATTGAGCGACGAAGATGTAAGCAAGCTCGAAGCGGGAGATATCGTATATCTCAGCGGCAAAATCTACACCGCCAGAGACGCGGCGCACAAAAAGCTGGTCGATCTCATCGCCGAAGGCAAAGAGCTTCCTTTCGACCTGAAGGGCTCCGTAATCTATTTCGTAGGGCCCACACCCCCCAAACCGGGCGAGCCTATCGGAAGCGCCGGCCCCACTACGAGCTATCGTATGGATAGCTACTCTCCCACGCTCATAGAGCACGGCCAGAAGGGTATGATAGGCAAGGGCAAGAGAAATCAGGCGGTCAAAGATGCCTGCAAAGAGCACAAAGCGGTATATTTCGGAGCTACCGGAGGAGCGGGAGCGCTGATAGCCAAAGCGATAAAATCCGCCGAAGTGATAGCCTACCCCGAACTCGGCCCCGAAGCGATAAGGGAGCTGGTGGTCGAGGATTTCCC
>CAJXJF010000047.1 GCA_913054475.1 uncultured Nitratifractor sp. | reverse complement strand
AAGGTCTGTATGCCTACGGGTAGTCTCTTCATCTGCTCTCCTTGTGTGGAGTTTGCACGATTATAGCAAAAAGTATTATTCGAAATTGGCAATTGAGCCTCGGACAACTTCGATATCACTTCAATTTCAAATTTGATGTCAAGCTCTCTCCACTTTTATATAACTATCTCCTCCATCAACCTGATTTTTACTTGTTGTATCTGATTAAAAAATAGGTGCAAAAATCGTTATTTTGAATTTATCTCATAACGGCCCTCACTCCGAAAGCTCCTTCGTCGGCTCTGAAGTCTCCGTGCTACTTTGTGTCTTCTTTTTTTGTCGTACCGCTACACTCTTTCTCTCTCTCTTTCTCTTCAGATTGTAACGCCTCCTTTTTATCTGTATATTTCTATAGATATTGTCGAAACGCTCGATCTGTTTGTCGTCGAGAGAGATTTTGCTATGCTCTATATCATCTCCGTACTCAATCTCCAGTAGATCGGACTTCTTCATGGTTAGCTTCTGGGAGGGGAAGACACTTCTGTGTCCTGAGGCCAAAAAGCTCACCACTATCGAGATAGCGGCATAGTGTCCCACATCAAGTCCAAAGAGCTCGATGGCCATCACTGTGGCGGATATAGGGGTATTGGTAGCTCCCGCAAGCACGCTTACGAAACCGAGCGCCGCGAAGAGAGCCATCTGATGCTCTCCTCCGAAGAGCCCTCCGTACCAGTGTCCGCTGGTGGCACCTATATAGAATATCGGAGTCACTATACCTCCGCTCCCTCCCGAACCCAGAGTGACGGCTGTATAGAAGATTTTCAGCAAAAATCCGTACCACGGCAGTGTAGAAGTTTCGGCACCGTCAAACTTCATGGTTTCGGCTATGGTATCGAGCCCGAGCCCGAAATAGTGCTCACCCACCACGAAGGAGAGCAGTACCAGTAGCACGCCGCCGCCGAGAGCTTTGAGATAGCCGTTGATTGGTATCTTCTCTACAGCCTTTTCGGTCTGCATGAGAGTGACACTGATTAGATATGCCACCAGCCCGAAAAAAATACCGCCGGCTACGACTTTGAGAAGCAATAGCATATCTATGAAATAGTGTTGAAAATAACTTATCTCGAAATAGGTATAGTGGGCACCGAGATACTGCGCCGTATAGAAACCGCTGAAGCCTGCTATGAAGGAGGGTAGAAGCATCTCATATCTTAGACTGCCCACTATAAGCACCTCTATTCCGAATATGGCTCCTGCTATCGGCGTACCGAAAACTGTCGCGAATCCCGCACTGATACCGCAGACGACGAGCTTTTTCCTGTCGTTGGGAGAGAAGTGTAGAAGTTCGGAGATAAAGGAGGCTATACCCCCACCAATCTGGGCACCAGGCCCCTCTTTACCGGCCGAACCTCCACTCACCAGAGTTATGATGGTAGTCATCAATTTTATCGGTATAACCGCTACATTTATCAATCCGTTTCTTTTGTGCACGGCCTCTATCACTTTTTCGGTACCATGACCCTTGGCTTCGGGAGCGAACTTTCTGGTAAGCCACACGCTCAACATAAGCCCCAAGGGTAGCAGATAGTAATAGTGGAAGGGCAGTAGCGACCTCGCACCCTCGCCATATGCCAGCAGATTGAGAAAGAGAGTCACTGCCGTACCGATTATCATACCTGCCAATGCCGAGAGGACAACCCACTTTATCATACTCGAAACTATTGAAAGATGCTCTACGGGGTATCTCATTACCATCCCTCTGAATATTAAGTGAGTGATTATAGCACTTCAAAATGAATCGACTCGACTACTCCGTCTCATCATCGCTTATGAGCTCTTGGGGAAGCTCTCGGGACGCTCTGGCTCCAAGCTCCCTGAGTCTCTCTATCTGCATGACGATATTTCCTCTGCCCTCCGTCAATCTGGAGAATGCCGCACTGTATTTCGCATCGAGTGTCTCTATCTGTCTGCCGATTTTCCGCATATCTTCTATAAACGATACGAATTTGTCATAGAGCATACCTGCGCGTCTGGCTATCTCTATGGCGTTTGCACTCTGCTTTTCATATCTCCAGCTATTCTCCACCGCCCGAAGTGTCGCTATGAGTGAAGATGAAGATACCAGAACTATCTTTTTGGAAAAGGCCTTCTCGTAAAGCTCTGGTTCGAGCTTCATCGCCAGAGAAAGCGCCCCTTCGATGGGGATGAACATCAGGATGAAATCCAGACTCCGCACCCCTTCGAGATTTTCATACTTTTTGGCTGAGAGTTGAGCGATATGTCTCTGCATGGATTTCAGATGCATACGGGCGAACTTTTCAGCAGTTTCCGAATCCTCGGCGTTTACATACTCCACATAGGCACTAAGAGAAGTTTTGGCGTCTATCACCACATCTCTGCCTCCCGGCAGATGGACAATCGCGTCGGGACGATAGATATTTCCGGCACCATCTGAGAGTCGTACCTCTCTCTCGTACTCCTCCCCTTTCGAGAGACCCGAAAGCTCGAGCACCCTCTCGAGTACGGTTTCGCCCCAGATTCCCTGGCTTTTACTCCCACCTTTGAGAGCCCTGCCGAGCTCCGCCGCCTCTTTGGAGAGGGCGCTGTTGAGCTCTTTGAGACTCCTTAGCTCATTCATAAGAGCCGAAATATCCCTGCTCCCCTCACCATGCACCTGCTCGAGCCTCTCTCTAAAAAGCCTCATCTCCATCCTGAAGGGCTCTATCAGATTTTCGACTCCGTTGCGGGAGATTTTCATGAAGTTTTCACTATTATCTCTCAGTACGGATTTAGCCAGCGTCTCGAACTGACTCTTCATCAACTCCTGTGCATTTTCGAGCTCTTCGACTCTCTTCGCATTGTATAGACGCTCCTCTTCGAGTACGGTCTGCATTTGAGAAACTCTCTTCTCCAGTACGATATTCTCCCTCCTGAGTCTCTCTATATACTCCTCTTTTTCGGAGACTCTTTCGTTCAGCTCGCTTATGAGTTCCGTCCTTGCCTGCAGTGTGGCGTTTCTGACTCTCTCTCTACCAAGCTCTTCGGATAGATAGCGCCTCTCTCTTTCGGACTCTTCGAGAGTGGATAGAAGCCTATCTCGTTCTCTTTCAAAATCTATCCTCTCCTTTCGAAGCTTTGCGCGGCAATAGAAAAACACAATCGTCGCAAACAGTCCGAAAAGAAGCCAAAATAGCGGATCTTCCTTTGCGCTCCAATTCGAAAATCGAGAGAAAATATCGTCTGCAACTATTTTTTATCCTTCTCTTTCTCTGCACTCTTGACGACTTCGACGGCAGACTTCTCCTCGATACCCGTGATAAATCTCCTACATATTACAAAGGCTTGATGTCCAGGGTTGTCGGCTCTACAACACTCCGGATGTCTGTAGCTCATAAGCTCGTAAAACTCATAGATATCCGCCTTGCTTTCATCCTCCGCGTCTCTACCGTATATAGCTGAAATATAGAGTGTTTCCGCTTCCATTTTCTTCATATACTCGAGCATCTGCGCATACGCTCTATCCACATCGGCTCCATTTGCCGAAATCTCCTCGGCTTCGGCCGAACCGAAGATAGTGGAGATGGATTCGAGCTCTTTCGCACTATCGGGTGTATCGAAATAGATAATCTTTCTTATTTTGCCAAGTATCTCATCGTCGAGATTTCCAAGTGCTTTTCGAAACGCCACTCCTCCGAGACTGTGGGCGACTATATATATCTCATCACTCTTTTTCGAAATCTCTTCGAGTCTGCGTACGATATCATTGCCGATACTTTCGAGAGTCACTCCTGACGAAGAGCCCAGCAAAGATGCGAAAAAGCCTGTAGGCGGTGTGGAGTCATGTGAGAGAAAAACGCTTTCGAAACCTTTGAAATCCTTCTCTTTTTTTATCAATCGAGGAAATTCTCCCCATACTCTCTGAGCGTCGAAAGCTCCATGAACGAAAAGTATTGTTGCCGACATATCGATCCTTTCCTATATTCCATATATCTTTCTAAAGAGCATCATACCGGCTATCGTGGCACTAATGCAAAGCACAATATTCAGAGTCGTATTGAGCACCGCCCTTAGTAGAAGTCCGTCTTGCAACATCAAGACCGTCTCGAGAGAGAATGTCGAAAAGGTAGTCAGCGCTCCCAGCAGACCCGTCACCAATAGAGCTTTCTGGGTGGGTGCTATGCTCTGTTCGAAAAAGAGAAAGAGAAACCCTATGATGAAACTTCCAAGAATATTTACAGTAAGCGTACCATATGGAAAGGTGGAGCCTACTATCTTCTGGACAAATCCAGCTATCGTGAATCTCCCTATCGCCCCTACGAAACCACCCGCACCCACGCTTAGAACGATTTGCCAGTTCATAGTCTATCTCCCGAGCTCTTTTTGTAGGCAATCACATCCACATCGCTCATGGTTACCAGGCCTTCGCCTATCATATCGCTACACCCTTGCAAAAAGTCGAGTATCTTCTCTTCGTCATCTATTATCTCCACGACTATCGGTAGCTTTTGTGAAAGTACCCAGATACCGCTGGTATGGATATCCGTGTGCACACCCATACCCGCCACCGCCTTGAAAACCGTAGCCCCCGCAAGCCCCTTCTCTTTGGCGCTTGCAAGTATCTTTTGCCATAACGGCTCCCCCTCGTATATATCCGTATTGTCCAGATATATCTTCATCGCCTTTTTCTTGCCAAGATATCTTTTCATAAGAACTCTCCCGCACTCCAATTTCACATGCTATCGATATTGTGATCGAATAGATTTTGCGATTATAGCACTTTCGCTTTTTCTCTTACATTATTACATCATCAATTGCTATTTTTATGGCGACTTCCTTGGATGAAGCTTCAGTTTCAATCTTGAAAATATTTTTCAAATTTAATACTTGTCGATATCGACAACGACCCTATCTTTCAGGTGGAAATTGATATTGTCAAGTTGAAAATTTTTGGAATCGATGTATGGAGGTCGTAAAATTTTCTCTTTATACTTTCGCTATAATCACCTACTATGAAAAAAGAGTATTTTGTATTGCAAAAAAGAGGCGCCAAGAGTCTGCTGAAGTGTCTGAAAGAGTGGACTATCTATACGACTGCGGATATAGTGCGCGATTTCGATTCGCTCGAGAAGATGGAGGATTCGCACATAGAGCTCGATTTCCATGAAGTCGATAGTTTCGACAGCGGGGGGATACTTCTGCTCATCGACCTGAGGCACAGATTGCTCGAAAAAGGTAAAGTCGTGGAGATTTCGGGCCTCGATGAGAAGCAGAAAAAGATGCTGTTGCTTCTCGAAAAGAGTTACAGTAGAGAGAAGCTCCCCAGACGCTACGAAAATCCTCTTGCTAGAATAGGGAAAATCGTAGTAGGGGAGTTGCTTGTCGTTAGAGAGTTCGCCTCTTTTGCAGGAGAACTCTATATCTCGTTCATCCGTCTTCTTGTGCACCCTTGCAATTTCAGATTGAGAGAGACGGCATACCATGTAGAGAAGTCCGGTTTCGACGCTCTCTTCATCATAGCACTGACTTCGATACTCGTAGGTCTGGTCATAGCCTATCAGAGTATTGTCCAGTTGGCAAGATTTGGAGCCGATATCTTCGTGGTGGATGTGACTGGGATTTCCATCGCGAGAGAGCTAGGACCGATGATAACGGCCATCGTGATAGCCGGCAGGAGCGCCAGCTCATATGCCGCGGAGATAGGGACCATGAAACTCACGGAGGAGATAAGTGCGATGCGGACGATGGGCTTCGACCCCTATTTCTTTCTCGTCATTCCCAGAATAGTGGCTTTGATGATATCTATGCCGCTATTGATCTTCTTTTCGGATATTATGGGAATATTGGGAGGAATGGTGGCTACCAATTTTCAATCGGGACTCACTTTCGAATTTTTCATAAACAGAATTCATGAGACGCTGGAGGTGAAGCAATATATTCTGGGAATGATAAAGGGTCCTTTTTTCGCATTTATCATAGCGGCCACGGGCTCGTTTCACGGCTTCAGAGTCACCGCCGATACCGAGAGCATAGGAATAGAGACGACGGCGAGTGTGGTGCATGCCATCTTTTTCGTCATTGCCTGCGACGCTCTCTTCTCGGTGATATATACACAGTTCGGATTGTAGTATGAAGAGTGATTTGGCGCAAAAGTATGTCATAGAAGTCGAGAAGGTGGTGACGAAATTCGACGATACCGTAATCCACGATGGACTCTCGATGAGGATTAAGAGGGGGGAGATATTCGCCATACTCGGAGAGAGCGGGGCGGGCAAGTCGGTTCTTTTGAAAGAGATCATTATGCTGATGAAGCCTCATAGCGGTACGATCAGAGTACTCGGCCACGATATCGAGAAGATAGGCTATGCACAGAAGCAGGAGCTCAACAGAAGTTGGGGGGTACTCTTTCAGTTCGGTGCACTCTTCACCTCTTTGACAGTGGCGGAGAATATAGCTCTACAGTTGAAGGAATATACGAATATCCCCGCATATCTGAGAGAGCAGATAGTCAGAGAGAAGCTCAATATGGTCGGACTACCCATACGGGCAGCATCTTTGTACCCTTCGGAACTTAGCGGGGGAATGATCAAAAGAGCGGCGCTTGCAAGAGCACTTGCCATAGAGCCGAAACTGCTCTTTCTCGACGAACCCACATCGGGGCTGGACCCCATAGGGGCCAGAGCTTTCGACAGACTCATAGTGGAGTTGAGAAGTATATTGGATATAAGTGTCGTGATGATAACCCACGACCTAGATTCGATATTTTCGATAGTCGATAGTATGGCCGTACTGGCGGATAAAAAGGTGGTGGCACAGGGAAGTTTGAAAGAGGTTTTACACTCGACACACCCTTTTGTGGAGAGATTTTTCAAAAACGAATATATATCCAAAAGATTTATGGGTAAAATATCGGCAAGCGAGTGCCGAGAGGATTGAAGGTGTACAGCAGGATAAATTATACATTGGTAGGCCTTTTCGTAATACTCTTTACAGCCGGTATGCTGCTCTTCGGTTTCTGGCTGGCCAAATATGGTTTCGAGGAGGGGTATGACTACTATATGCTCTACTTTCTCGAACCTGTGGACGGTCTCAATATAGATTCTTCGGTCAAACTCAACGGGGTGGATGTGGGGAAGGTAAAGAGCATAGAGGTCGATAGGCGGAGGCCTGAGAGGACGATAGTGACGGTCTGCCTGCATAGGGGAACGCCAGTTACGGCCGATATGTATGCCACTTTGAAGCTGCAGGGTATCACAGGATTGAGCTATGTGGAGATTCGCGGAGGAGCGAGAGGCTCACCCCTTTTGCAAAGCGACGGCGAAAAACCTGCCGTAATACCTGTAAAGAGCTCGATGTTCTATACGCTCACCAACAAAGCCCCAGATATGATGAAAAAACTCTCCAATGCCATAGACGGACTCAACAGAGTGCTTTCGAAGGAGAATGGCGATAGAGTGGCTTCGATACTGGAAAATACCGACAGAGTTGCAAAAAAAGCGCTGTTGCTGGAGAATAGTATGGATGCAAAACTCGATGAGTTGAACGAAACGATAAAGACAGCAGCCGTTTCTGTAAAAAATGCGGGAGACTCTCTTGGCAAAATGGGCAGACGCATCGACTCCGTGGCAAAGAGTATAGAGGGTCTCATACCCGATGTGATGCAGAGTGTAAACAATAGCGGCAAAGAGATATCGAAGCTCGCAAAAAGGATCGAGAAGTCGTTTGAGAGGGGGGATTACGATCTGAAAAAAATTATCCGACCCATCAGGATAGATATAGACGAGCTCAGTTACAGATATCAGGAGTTGGCCGAAGATTTGAAGAAATTGAGTGAAAATCCTTCGGAGGCGATATTTGGCGGCAGCTCTCTTCCGAAAGGACCCGGAGAATGAAAGAGAGAGTTTCGAGAGTATGCGTGATAGTTCTACTGACACTCGTTTTGATAGGATGTGCAGGAAGAGTGAGACAGATAGAGAGTTACACTTTCGACACTCCCGTGAAGACAAGAAAAACATATTCGTCGAAATTTCACAACAAAATTCTATTGGTCGACTATCCCGGAGGTATCGGGCATGGTATGAGTGACCGTATATATTATAGAAAAGGTGAAATCGAGAGCAGCTATCTCTATAGCAGATGGAGTGTTTCGCAAAACAGACTTCTCATGGCGCGGATACTGAAAATAGTGCATAGCTCTTCGATTTTCAAAGAGGTACTCGACTACACATCCGAAGCCACACCCGACTATCTGCTCGAGAGCAGAATATACGCATTCAAGCATGTGTTGAAGAAAGATGGAGGCTCATATGCCCTGATAGATATTGTTTTCAGACTTCTTCGCTACGAGGAGCGCAAAGTCGTGAAGTCCGTGGAGTTGAGATATGAAGAGCCCTGTGAGAGTACGGATGCGCGAGGTTTCGTAAGAGCGGCGGAGAGGGCCATGCGCAGACTCGGTGACGAGCTTGTGGAGTGGTTGGCGAAGTGATTACGGGAGAAAAGGATGGGTGAAGGTGAGGGCTCGCTTCTAAAAGAGCTGCCATATCTGGAGATGGGAAGCGCTTTTATGATAGGGCTTGCTGTGGGATATTTTCTGAAAAAGAGCTTCAAACTAATCTTGATACTGCTGGGTATGTCGGTCGTCGTACTCTTCGTGATGGAGAGTCAACATCTCATAAGTGTAAACGAGGAGAGTCTCGAGCGGACAGTATCCGTGGGTATCTCCTATTTCAAGGAGTTCGCCTTTTTTCTCAAAGAGAGACTTTCAAGATTCAAGACAAGCGGAAGCGTAAGTGCGGTCGCAGGTTTTTTCGTCGGTCTGAAGATGGGGTGAGTCTATGTTGGTACACATATGTTGTTCGGTCGATAGCCACTTTTTTCTGCAAAAACTGATGAAGGAATTTCCCGAAGAGAAGTTGACTGCATACTTCTACGACCCCAATATACATCCGTATAGCGAGTATCTTCTAAGACTTATGGATGTAAGGCGAAGTTGCGAAATGCTGGGGGTTAAGCTTATAGAGGGGGAGTACGACTACGAAGGATGGCTGGAGGCGGTAAGAGGTCTGGAGAACGAACCAGAGAAGGGACGACGCTGCACTCTATGCTTCGACAGGCGTTTCGAAGAGAGTGCACGAAAGGCTAGGGAGATAGGTGAGAAGAGTTTCACCTCCACGCTTCTCGTCTCCCCAAAAAAATCGCTCGAACAGCTTAGAATTTCCGGTGAAAAGATAGGGCGACGCTACGGTCTCTCTTTCGTGGCACCGGACTATCGCAAAGCTTCGGGTACGCAGGAGCAAAACAGCCTTGCAAAAAGAGACAGGCTCTACAGACAGGATTACTGTGGATGCCTCTATGCTCTCGTGCGCCAGAGAGAGGAGCAAAAAAGGCTCAGTGATGAACTCTTTTCTCCTGTTTCGGCGCAGATACAACCAGAATCGATAGAGTACAGGCTGCAACTCTACGAAAAGAGGGCGAAACTGGAGAGAGAGAAGGTGGAGTACCAAATAGTGAAGGAGAGATTTCTCAACTGGAGACTCAAGTATGCTCTTTTGAGGGTCAAAGGTCAGCCTGTCGCGTCTCATGTCGTTCCCTACTCCAGTATGAAGAGGGGATATACAAGGGGCAGAGTGGAAGGAGAGAGCGCGAGAGTCTATCGTCTCAACCGCGATGAGGTGAAATTTATCGACTTGACACTCTACAACGAGATACTCGGCACAAAATACTCCTGCGTGAAGGAGTTGATATTCTCTCCGCCCCTTTTTGAAGATGAGCTCAATCTCAGAAGAAGCCTGCTTCCCAACGCCTACGACCTTTCGACCTTGATAGTGGTAGATGAGATTCCATCTTCCAAGTTGGAGTTGATTATGGATTCGGAGTGTTACGAAGATACAATCGAGAGATTGCTGAGCGTAAATAAAATCTAGCTTTTACTTCATTTTGGATAGAATTATACCTCATAATATCTCATAGAGTTGCAAAGGCTGAAAAAGTGTATAATGTCGTAGATATTCAGAAGATACTTCCCCACCGATACCCTTTCTTGCTGGTTGATCGCATAACTGCGCTTGAAAAGGGCAGAAGTATCGAAGGATACAAGAATATTTCCATAGCCGAGCCTGTTTTTCAGGGGCATTTCCCCGATCATCCGATATATCCCGGGGTGATGATAATAGAAGGTATGGCTCAGGCTGGAGGAGTGCTTGCCTTCGAGAGTATGGATGCCGAAGGTCAAGAGGGGATTGAGAATAAAGTGGTCTATTTCATGAGCATAGACAAAGCCAAATTCAGATCTCCCGTAACACCGGGAGACAAATTGATATATAGATTGAGTGTGATAAAAAACAAGGGTGCCGTATGGCAGCTTGCTGGTAAGGCCTATGTGGATGAGAAACTTGTGGCCGAAGCCGAGCTCAAAGCCATGATAGTGGACAAGTGACGGCGGACGGATATGATTCACAATACGGCAATCGTCGAAAAAGGTGCTGTTATCGGCAAGGATGTCACTATCGGAGCCTTCAGCTACATAGGAGAGAATGTAAAAATCGGTAATGGTACTGTTATAGGAAGTCATACGCTTATCCAAGGCTATACCGATATCGGTTCGTCGAATCAGATATTTTCTCATGCTGTTTTGGGTAGCATACCTCAGGATCTCAAATATAGGGGAGAGAAGGTATATCTACAGATCGGTAGTGGCAACAGAATAAGGGAATTTACACTTATCAACCCCGGAACCGAGGGTGGCGGAGGAGTGACCAGAATCGGTGACGAGAATCTTTTGATGGCCTATGTCCATGTGGCTCACGATGTGAAGATAGGTGATAGATGCATACTCGCCAATGCCGCTACCCTTGCCGGACATGTGGAGCTTGGCAACGGGGTGGTGATAGGTGGTCTTACTCCTATACACCAGTTTGTAAGAGTTGGAGATATGGCGATGATAGCCGGTGCCAGTGCACTCAGTCAGGATATACCTCCATACTGTCTTGCCGAAGGAAACAGGGCTATAATACGGGGGTTGAACCTAACAGGTTTGCGCAGAGCTCTTTGCAGAGATGAGATAGATAGCCTCAAAAGCGCATATAAAGAGATATTCGAAAGCGGAAAACCCCTCAAGGAGAGCGCACGAATACTTATGGAGAGTAGTGACTCGCCCAGAGTCGTACAGCTGTGTAGATTCATAATGGAATCCAAAAGAGGAATACCCTTTAAAAGGAAGTTTGATGTCTGACAATAGATGCAGTTTCTGTGGAAATCTTCAGAGTGAAGAGAATCCGCTGATTGCAGGAAACAATGCCTATATATGCCAAAACTGTGTAGTATCGGCATACAAGATACTCTTCGGGGATGAAGAGCATGGAGGTATAGGTGAATTCACCCCTAGGCTGCTGGCGCCAAAAGAGCTCAAAGAGATGCTCGATGATTATGTAATAGGGCAGGAGGAGGCCAAAAAGACTCTTTCTGTAGCAGTGTACAATCATTACAAAAGAATATTCAAGAGTGTTGGAGCTGGAGACGATACGGATATATCGAAATCGAATATTCTGCTCATAGGACCTACAGGAAGCGGCAAGACTCTCCTTGCCCAGAGTATTGCCCGTTTTTTGGATGTACCGATAGCAATAGCCGACGCTACCAATCTAACCGAAGCTGGTTATGTAGGTGAAGATGTCGAAAATATACTTACAAAACTTCTTCAAGCTGCCGATGGAGATCTGAAAAGGGCGGAGAAGGGGATAGTTTTTATCGATGAGATCGATAAGATAGCAAGATTGGGAGAAAATCGCTCCATTACGAGAGATGTATCTGGAGAGGGGGTACAGCAAGCTCTACTGAAAATAGTGGAAGGCTCTGTCGTGAATATTCCTCCGAAGGGGGGCAGAAAACATCCCAATCAGGATTTTATACAGATGGATACATCCGATATCCTCTTTATATGCGGAGGTGCCTTCGACGGTCTCAACGAGATTATCAAGAGACGCCTCGGCGGAAATACGATGGGGTTCGGCCAGAAACAACGCTCGAAAGAAGAAGAGGAGAATATGCTGCATTTCGTAGAACCCGACGATCTGGTCTCCTTCGGCCTCATTCCCGAATTGATAGGAAGACTCCATGTCGTGGCCACTCTGAGGCCTATAGGCATAGAGGAGATGGTGAGGATTCTGAGCGAACCGAAAAACTCTCTGGTGAAACAGTACAAAAAACTTTTCGCCATAGACGGAGTGGAGCTTGTCTTCGAAGATGATGCGCTTAGAGCCATAGCTTCCAAGGCTATCGAGCGCAAAACGGGAGCCAGGGGGCTGCGGTCGATACTCGAAGAGATACTTCTTGATATAATGTACGAACTTCCGGAGTTTTCCGGTTATGAGGTGGTGATAACATCGGAGGTGGTGGAGAGTGGCGCCACACCGGTATATCTAAAGAAAAAGAAGAGCGCATAGAGATCATCAATTGAGCAAAGGATATATATGGGATTTCTGAAGAATATATTTGGTGTATTTTCAAAAGACCTCGCTATCGATCTGGGAACAGCCAATACCTTGGTTTTGGTCAAAGGTCAGGGCATCAGCATAAACGAACCCTCCGTCGTGGCCATTCAGGTCGATAAGCACGGCCAAGAGCATATACTGGCCGTAGGCCAAGAGGCCAAAAATATGGTGGGAAAGACTCCTGGCAACATCAAGGCCATTAGGCCCATGAAAGACGGAGTTATCGCCGATTTCCATGTTACCGAGATGATGATAGAGTATTTCATTCGCAAGGTACATGGCAGAAAGAGTTTCTCCTCTCCCCGCGTCATAATCTGTGTTCCCTACGGTTTGACACAGGTGGAGAGAAAAGCGGTACGGGAATCCGCTCTCAATGCAGGTGCCAGATATGTATATCTAATCGAAGAGCCAATGGCCGCGGCTATCGGAGCGGGTTTGCCGGTAAGAGATCCACAGGGAAATCTTGTGGTCGATATAGGCGGCGGGACGACGGAGATTGGCGTCATTTCGCTGGGCGGACTCGTTTTGAGCAAGTCGATCAGAGTTGCCGGAGATACTCTCGATGCGGCCATTTCCGACTATATCAAGAAAAAGTTCAATCTTCTCATAGGCGATAGAGTGGCCGAAGATTTGAAAATCAAGATAGGTACAGCTATAAAACTCGATGAGGAGCTCACGACACTCGTAAGGGGTAGAGATCAGGTGGAGGGTGTATTGACCTCCATAGAGATAAGTAGCGAACATCTCAGAGAAGCTATGTCCAATGCACTCAAACAGATAGGTGAGGCGCTCAAGAGTGTTTTGGAGCAGACCCCTCCAGAGCTGGCGGGGGATATTGTAGAAAACGGTGTCGTTCTTACAGGAGGAGGGGCTCTTATCAGAGGCTTGGACAAATATCTTTCGGATATCGTGAGACTGCCGGTATATATAGCCGAAGATCCCCTTCTCGCGGTAGCCAAGGGTACCGGCAAGGCCCTTGATGAATTAGATCTGCTTCAGCAGACCAATTTCGAAGAGTAACGGGAATGCTTCCGATTAGATGAGATCCAGACTGCTCTTTTTTGCAATATTGTTGATACTCCTTTTTGTATTGAGTGTGGAGTACAACAAAAAGATAAGAAACCATATTTTGGATTTCGTCATTCCTCTCAAAAGTGATTACAGGCAGATGAGTGAAAGGGTAGAGAGAGCCGGAGACAGCTACATATTCCAGAAGGAGACCATCAAAAAATTAAGACGGGAAAACCGTAAACTCAAAAAATATCTTCTCGACCAGACGAACTATCTGCGTCAGATATCGATCGTATATAAAAAACTACCCACTCTGGAGAGACTGCCCTACAAAAGTATAATGCTGGTAGATACCCTCTCCTATGTCAAATTGAACAAGTTCGATACGATTCTCCTCTCCAAACCCATGAAGAGTCTTGAAGAGAAGAGAGTTTACGGTCTGATACAAAATGAGGTTGTAGCCGGTATAGCCAAAGAGGATAATGGAAAGCTCTTTGGCTATCTCATATCCAGTCCAGAGTGTAGATTCGGTGTCTATGTGGGGCCGAAACGCATACCGGGTATCGCAGTAGGTGTGGACAAGAGTACGATGGAGGTTCGCTTCATTCCTAAATGGGCCGATATAAAAGTGGGGGATAGGGTCGAGACGAACGGACTCGATGGTATATTTTTCGCCAATATGCCCGTAGGAGTGGTAAAAGAAGTCTCTATCGAGGGTAGTTACAAGAAGGCATATATTGTTACTTATGCCGATACGATTCATCCAGATCTATTTTTTCTCGTTACAGATCCGAAACCATACTTGGCTTCATATTACGACCAGAACGAATCTTTCCCCAATGACGAATATGCATACGAAGGGCAACCTCCTCTTGAGGCTGAAGTCAATCTCAGCAGTATTCCGGTTATGATACAGACCAAAGAGCTTGAAATTGATCCAGGAGAGTTCGAGATACCTCGCGAAGAGGAGAAGAAGCCGCCTTTGAAGGTTATAAATAGTAAAAAGAAGAAGAAGAAAAGAAGAATATATAGACCAAAAGCCGATTTTGTCAACCCTGTAGTCAAAAGCGAAAAAGAGAGTATGAAAGAGAGTACAAAAGAGAGTACAAAAGTACAGATACTCAAGAAGGACGAAAAGCCTAAACATCCCTCTCCATTCGATATTCTCAGAGTCGATCCTTTCGATTAGGATTATTTTTAATATGTTTTTTGTTCTAAACGAAACTATATAGATGGCTCTGTCGGTAAGAAAAATCTCTCCATACTGGAAAAGTTGCCACCATTTCGGGGCCGCAACTTCAGTCGCAAAATCAATTTTGAAGTCCATAGAGGCTGACTATCGCCTTGGAAAGTAGAAGTTCATCTACCATCTATATCTATGCGGGACTAAAGCTTCTGCCTTCTTTGGGTTTCGGACTTCATATCGAGAGGGCTAAATTTAGCCGTTGCTCTATGCAAGACTCTACCGGCGACTGAAGTCGCCGCCCCTATAAAGGTTTAAACTCATATCGCCATTTAGGGGCTGCGACTTTAGTCGCGGATTCAACACAAAAGTTCATACAAGCTTACCATC
>CAJXJF010000046.1 GCA_913054475.1 uncultured Nitratifractor sp. | reverse complement strand
TCGAGATATTCCGGGGTGGCCAGTTCGGTCTTTCTGCCGTTTTGCGATAGGACGACGACATCTATCTCTTCACCCTCTGTGTAGATCTCTTCCAGCCTATCTATCCGTTTTGTGGAGATTTTCGATATATGCAAAAGAGCGTCGTTGCCGTCGGGGAGCTCTACAAAGATGCCGTAATCCATAATTCTCTTTATCTTGCCCCTGTATTTTTTGCCGATTTCGAGCTTGACGGCTCTCTCGGGTACTCTGGTGATATCCTCTATATGCTTTCGGGCCTGGTTGACCTTCTCTCTGTCGTGCCCCGTCACCTTGACCTTGCCCTTGTCTCTGTCGAGATCGATGGCCACTTCGAATCTCTCGATGATCTCTTTTATGGTCGAACCCGCTTTTCCGATGATATGTACTATTTTGGAGGGATCCACACTGAAGTGTTCTATGGAGGGTAGTGCCTGGCTGGGCTCTATCTCTCTGCGCGCCCTCTCCATTATCCCGAGAATGTGAAGTCTTGCTTCGCGTGCCTGCAACAGAGCCTCCTGCAGGATTTTCATATCGAGACCGCCGAGTTTGATATCCATCTGCATGGCGGTTATACCGTTTTTCGTTCCGGCCACCTTGAAATCCATATCTCCGTCATGATCTTCGAGCCCCATGATATCCGTCAGTATCGCATATTTTTCATCCTCTACGACAAGTCCCATTGCCACACCGGCTACAAGCTCCTTGACATCTATTTCGGCACAGCACAGAGCGAGGCAGGCGCCGCATACCGTAGCCATGGAGGATGAGCCGTTGCTTTCGAGAACTTCGGATACCACTCTCAGCGTATTTTCCATCTCCATATCCAATACGGGCTCCAGCGCTCTTTTGGCCAGATTGCCGTGCCCCAACTCCCTCCTCCCCGGTGCGCTCACCGGTTTGGTCTCTCCCACCGAAAAAGCGGGAAAGTTGTAGTGGAGCATAAACTTTTCGTTTTGGGGGGAGCGATCGCAGAGAAGTTCGAAAAGCTGTCCATCTTTGGGCCCACCTATGGTGGCCGTCGCCAGCACCTGAGTCTCCCCTCTGCTAAAGAGGCACGAGCCGTGAACACTGGGAAGTATATTGGTCTCTATCTCTATCTTTCTCACCTCGTCGAGCCTTCTACCGTCGGCTCTGGTCCTCTCCTCGAGTATCTGGCTGCGGACATATCTTCGTTTGAGCTCCTCCACCACCCTTTTGATATCTTCTTCTTCGTGCGGCAGGGAGTACTCTTCGGCCTTTTCGATAGCGCTGTGTACGATATCCTTCAGCATGGAGCCCCGTTCGCTTTTTGAAAGTGAGTGCAGAGACTCTCTTATCCTCTCGCCGAAATTCTCTTCGATGAAAATCATCAGGGAGTCATCGGGCTCGAAGCAGTGCAAATCGAGATTCAGTTGAGTTTTCTTGAGCGGCAGTATAGACTCTTCGAAGGCATGGCTCGCTTTTTCTATCGCCGCCGATGCGATATGTATGGCATCCATCAGCTCCATTTCCGACATCTCGTTGCTCTCCTGCCGGGTCAGTACGAGAGGCATGGGGCCCATGGCCAACTCCAGGTCCATCTCCTCCATCTCTATATCGTCTATCTTTTCGGTAGCTCTGGAAGCCATCTCTATCATCAGCAGGTCTTTGCCGCTACCCGCTACGAAGAGGTCCAGTGTACTCTTTTGCATCTCGCTTCTATCGGGGTTTAGTCTGAACTCTGTATCGAATCTTCCGACTCTGACGGCGGCGACACTCCTCTTTACAGGTATATCCGATACCAGCAGAGCGGCATTGGCCGCATGTAGAGCGGCCAGTTGCAGATCGATCTCCCTATCGACGCTCACGACCATGATGGTGATGGTCACCGGATATCTGAAACCATCTGGAAAGAGCGGTCTTAGAGACCTGTCCACGACTCTGGATGTGAGTGTTTCGAAATCTCCGGGTTTTCCCTCTCTCTTTATGAAGCCAGCCGGTATCTTCGCGGCTGCGTAAGCCTTCTCTATATACTGTACGGTCAAAGGCAGAAACGGTTCGTCCGCAGCCTTTTCGTCGAGCACGACAGTGGCTATGATTACGGCCTTGCCCTGTCTGTACATGACCGCTCCGTTGGCATGTTTCGCCACTTTGTCGAATATATATGTCTCATCTATTCCATTTACGGATATCTCTGCTCTCTTTTCGTTCATCCCCTCTATATCCTTTGTTCTTTGTATATCCGAAGTCCGAAGCGCCCTTCCTCTCCCTGCGAATCTCTCGGCAAAGCTATTGCGGCAAAAAGCGATTCATCTTCGAATTTGCGAATCTTTGCAAATATTCTACCTTATATTCCGAACTTTCGGCTGTGATACTCTCCGGGATACTGTCTCTTCAGCTCTTCGTCGTCAAAGGAGAATCTGAAATTCTCCATATACTCTTTGAGGATTTCGTAGGCTCTGTTGAGTCTCTCCATCTTCTCGAACTCTCCTCCCTCTCTATCGGGATGATATCTTCTCGCAAGCTGTCTATATCTTCGCTTGAGATCCTTTCTATCGACCATCGGCGGCAGCCCCATCAGCTCTACCGCCCACTTTATCTCATCTCTTTTCATAAAATCAGAGCAGTCTTCTGTCAAGCCCCGTGCCTCCGAAAGGTACGAGGTTGAATTTGAAAAATATGGAGTTGTTGTGTATCGAGCCTGGTCCCGAATCTCTAAGTACGGGGGTGGTCTCCTGTTTGAACATAAGCTGCAGATTCCAGCACTTTCTATCGAGCATCACACCGACCTCCCAGTCTTTGCTGTAGTCGTTTTCAAAATCGTACGAGAGGGCGCCATACCAGCTCCACTCTTCGTTCTGTCTGTATCTTGCATCCACTTTCAACTCTTTTTGCCACCTCAAATAGCCGAGGTAATCCTTTTTCCAGGTGTAATCGATCGAAAAGGCGTATATCTCGTCTCCGTAGGAGAGTTTGCTGGAAAACTCCAGAGTCTCGTTTTTTGCAAAAGAGTAGGTATAGAGGCTCGAATATTTCCATTTGTCATATCCTATATCGAACTCCTGTCTAAGCAGACTCCATTTGGAATCGCTTTCGGGGTAGTAGTCGCTCTTGAGGAGATAGTCGATATGCAACACTCCTCCGTTACTCTCCCAGAAATGGTGCATCGAGAGTGTAATGCGGGAGTCGGTATAGGGCTCTATCGAAAAGTCATATCGAATACTATCCTTGATATCCTCGTAGTGCAGATTCCCTTCGTCAAATATGGATGACTTGGTGTAGGTGGCGGAGAGAAGCATGGTGTGGATACCCGAAGAGTAAGCCTTTATGAGATTCGCACAGAGCTCTATTTCACTGTTTGCTACAAGTGAGTAGTAGTGCTTTTGCCCGTCGATTGCCTGCGAAAAGTAGTTGTCGGAGACTCTGAACTCTTCTGTTGCAGATAGATTTAGGAAATCGTTCATGAGGGGGCTATGAAAGGATAGAGGTAGAGAGAAGACTCCTTTGTAACCCCTCGTACCCTCCTCCCTGTAGTAGTTTCGAAATTCCATATCAACCGAATATTCAAAATAGCGATTGAAGATGTTCTCGGAAAATCTATGATATTGCAGGCTTGGAAGTTCTTGCAAAGTTTCATCGTTGTCGGGAGACTCCGTGTCTATGAAGTATCTCGATGTAAGGGCGAAGTAGTTTTCGTCGCTGTATAGGAAATAGTTGAATCTCGACTCTTTGTATCGACTCGTCTCTTGAAAATGTGATAGAGTGTTGTGCTGCAGGTTGAGGTAGTCTATATCGTTGAAAAGGTCGATGTTGGCATAGAGCCCGTCTCTATAGCCTTTTGGCTTCAGACTCCCGAGAAAATCGTAATTTTCGTAGAGTAGTTCCAGCCCGTAGTGACTGTCGTATTTCAGATTGTGGATATTGCTGAAGCTGCCGAAGTCTTTGAAATATCCAGCCCTTATTTCGCCATGCGAGAGGGGAGAATCGACGAATCTGAATGTGGCGTAGAGTCCTACTCCCCGCTTCGTTCTTATCTGAGGATCGAGTTCGAGATCCATAGAGGGCGAGATTGCCCAAAAGTAGGGCTGTTCGTATGTCACTCCTTCGTCGCCGCTGTAGCCGAAGTAGGGCATGAGAAGACCGCTGCTTCTACTTCTGTCGAGAGAAAACGAAAGATATGGCAAATAGGCCACCGCACTCTCTCCGACATAGAACTTTACATCGTGCAAACTTATATGTTTCGTTTTCGAGTCGTAATCGGCTCTTTCGAAATGCAAAGACCAGTCGGGGTTGTCACTGCTGCAGCTGGAGAGGAAACTGTTACTCACCGAATAGTTCGAGTCCTGCTTTGTAGCCTCCTTCGCGGCGAGCCAGATATCGTCGCTACCGGTATGATAGAAGTTTTTGAAAGTTATTCTATTTTTTCCAATCTCGAAAACTATGGAGTCGGAGTGAATCTTGTTGCCTTCCGCCCCTAGGATTTCTACATTGCCGGTGATGGTGACACTGTTTTTCGACCTATCATAAACAGCTTTGTCACCCATGAACAAGTTCTTGTCATAAGAGAGCAGTACATGCCCATATGCATATGTAAGGGCATTTCGTGTTTCGAATCTGTCCGCATAGAGCGCAGCTTCGGACTCCGAAGATATGGGATCGGGTATGGAGGCATCAAGCATAAAACGAAGTAGTAGGAGCAAGAGCAGATACCTTCTTAACATTCGCTCTCCTTCTCTGATTCGTAGAGCGTATCCGCCCTACACTCTCTATTTAGCCGTTTTCGAGTGCCTGATAGGCTATATCGGTTCGACACTGCTTACCGGCGAAGTGGACTTGCCCCACAAGCATATATGCCCGCTCTCTGGCCTCCTCTATACTCTCCCCGAGACCAACACAAACCAGCACCCGACCGCCGGTTGCATAGAGTTTCCCATCTTCCATGCGGGTGACGCCGGCATATGCTATATAGCTGTTGTTTTTCAACTCCTCGTGATGAATATCATCTACGATTATTTCACTCGGCGGGCTTGAAGAGTATGGATAGTTTTTGCTTGCCATCACCACTCCCACCGCATAACGGTCGTAGAACTCTATCTGCAACTCTTTGAGTCTTCCTGTCGCAGCTTTGTAGAAGAGCTCACCAGCAGGAGTTTTGAGCAGCGGCATCAACTCTTCGCATTCTGGGTCTCCGAAGCGGACATTGTACTCCAGTATCAGAGGCTCTCCATCTACAACCATCACCCCCATGAAGAGTACGCCGCTAAAGGGCATCCCCTCCTCTTTCATCCCTTCGAGTGTGGGTATCACAACCCTCTCTTCGAGTTTTCGGTATATCTCTTCATTCGCCAGAGGGGTCGGCGCATATGCACCCATTCCCCCGGTATTGGGCCCTTCATCCCCGTCGAGTAGTCTTTTGTGGTCTTGAGCAGCAGGTAGCAGGAGATAGTCTTCGCCATCGCATATAGCGAAGACGGAGAGCTCGTATCCGTCGAGAAACTCCTCTATCACGACTCTCTTTCCCGCCTCTGCGAAAGAGTCTCCCGATAGCATCCGTCGCACACTCTCTTTCGCCTCTTCATGGCTTTTGGCTATTATCACCCCCTTGCCACCGCAAAGACCGTCGGCCTTTACTACGATGGGGGCCTCTAGGCTCTCTATAAAAGCGGAAGCCTTTTCGAGGGAGTCGGTCTCTATATACTTTGCAGTAGGAATACCGTGTCTGCTGAGAAAATTCTTCATGAATATTTTCGAGCCCTCCAGTTGTGCCGCTTTGGCACTGGGTCCGAAAATGAGCAGGCCCCTCTCCTGAAATATATCGACTATTCCATCCACGAGAGGCGCTTCGGGACCGACTATGGTCAAATCTATCGAGTTTTTCTTTGCAAAATCCGCCAACTCCCCATAGTCGCCGATAGAGATATTCTCTCCCAGCTCATCGCTAGCACCGTTGCCCGGCGCAAAATATATCTTTTCGACACTCTTATCTCTTTTTAGGGCGCTTCCTATGGCATACTCTCTACCCCCGCCACCTACTATCAATACCTTCATCTGCACACTCCGCTACTTTTGAAAAAATCAATAATGAGCGACACTCCGCCCACTGTTCATTTTTTCCTATATCCCCCCGAGTGGCCGTCTCCGCTTATGTGTCGGCCCTAATAAGCCAACGGTGGTAAGGCGAGCTGAACTCAGGGAGACGATTCTCGTCCCCTTGGGACTCAATCGAAATCATCTGCGCATAGTCCAGACTACAGACCCTTTCCTCTACTTAGATGTCGGACCCCATATCGCTGGTATGCGAACCACTCAGGGTTGGACGATTATAACCAAAATGTAGTTCATGGAAAATAAAAATATTGAATCATTTATTAATATGAATTAGTATGATTCAATTTTACGGCCGCTTTTATACATGAGTCTATAGTTGGTATCTCGGAGATTACAAAATCGGTATTTTGCGGAAGATGTTCGAGTGTCGCTTTTCCTATGACTACGGCCGTATAGCTCTCGTCCCAGTCGAAATTTTTCAAAAAGCAGTGGATAGTGGATGGAGAGGTAAATACGATAATGGAATTTTCCGGCGGCTTCTCATCTCTCCTGTACTCTGTGCACAGGGTTTCGTAGATAACCTGCTCTCTGAGAGTAATTCCTTTTGCGGCGAGGTGGGCTTTGCTGTCGAAGGATATGACGGCAGGACGCAGATAGAGAATCTTTCTGGAGGCAAAAAATTTCGCAATATCTTCGGCGAGTACCTTGCCGTAGAAACTGCTCGGGCTATATATCACCTCTCCCCCGAGACTCTCTATACGCTTTTTCGTAGCCGGACCTATCGCTATGGAGGGGTACTTTTTCCATTTGGGGTCTATCTCGTCGGCGAAGGAGACGGCCTGCTTGGAGGTGAACATCAATGTATCGGCATCCCCGAAATCCAGTCTCCTGGCAGTTCTGGAGAACTCGATCATAGGCAGGGCTCTCGTCCCTTCCTTTTTCAGCGGCGAAGTGAGGTATATATGCCTCTTGGTCACTTTTTCTCTCCCTCCTCTGCGTAGAATTTGACACTCTTGGCTACCTGTGCCTTGTAATAGCTCTCGTTTATATGCTCATCGTCATAGGGATCGAAATGCGGCGTGATTATCCAGCCTTTGCTCGGCTCGAGCTTCGCTATCTTGTACTCTATCTCTTCGGCTATATTGTGAGCCTCTTCGAGAGTCATCTCCGGTGTCAATACCATATGAAACTCCACGAAGTTGTGGGTACCGTCGGTTCTGGTCTTGAGCCAGTGATAAGCGTTGACTCTTTTGTCGTTGGCTATTATCTCTCCTATCCTGGCCACCATTTCGCTTCCGAGCGAGCGGTCGAGCAGAATCATTACGCTCTCCTCTATGATTTCGTAGGCCGAATATATTATGTAGAGTCCTATACCGAGTCCGAAGAGAGCGTCCACCCAGTCCCATCCGCTGATATAGACTATGCCCAAGGCCGCTACTACAGCAGTGTTGCTCAGAAGGTCGGTCTGATAGTGCAGGGCATCCGCCTTTATGACGATATTGTCCGTCTCTTCGGCTATTTTGAGCAGATAGCGCACGAGGAACCAGGTGAGAATTATGGAGAAGAGCATCACTAGGAGCGAGGGGGCAAGATAGAGAGTCTCTCTCTTTTCTATGAACTTCCCTATAGCTTCATATATGATAAATAGTCCGGAGATGGTGATTATAGTCCCCTCTACCACTCCCGCGATGGCCTGAATTTTGCCTTTTCCGTATTGAAAGGTTTCGTTCGGATGCTCTTCGGATTTTTTTATGGCGAAAAAGTTGAATGTAGAGACCGCCATATCCAGAATCGAATCGATGGCCGAAGCGAGTACGGCCACCGAAGCGCTCATTATTCCGACTATCAGTTTGACGACGGTCAATATTCCAGCTACTGCGCTCGATACTACCGTAGCTCTTCTTTGAGGCGACATAGCCGCCGTATCGATTTCGATATTGCCCATTCCCCGTTCTTTATAAGGATATACAGAGACTATCTTCTTCTTGCCGAGACTCTATATCTTCGTCCGTTACGGTGATTCCTTCTTCCGTATTTGCGCCTTTTATAGCAAACAGGATTACCAAGGCACGGATCGCTATGAGCCGACTCCATCCAGTTGTGAGGAGATTTTACAAATCTTTCGCTCTCCACTATCGCATAATCGAGTGTAGCGCAGCTGTCGCTCATATAGTCGATTACACAATCTTCCGACTTCGAAGCCGTACCTGCGGAGAGACTCCCCACCATCATCGCCATTACCAGAACTTTCAAAATATGACTTCGCATTTTTCAACCTTTGAGATTCGGAATATTGCAAATTATATCCAAAAAAAGGCTCTTTGACTCCAAATTCGACCAATAGAGCATAAACAATCGATATCTGTATATTTCGGCGCACCTCATCGGGAAGCAAGAGTACAAAAGCTCCGTAAAATGCTCAATTTTTTCTCTCTACATATATCCTAGAGCCTCTCTTCTTTATCGTAATCAGTCTCTTCTTCGGTATAGTGAAGCTCTCTTTTTTGTGACCACGCATCGACTCCCATATTATCTGCTCATACATGTAGATATCGTAGAAGAATCTCTCTCTCCCCTTTTCTCTACATACGGTGAAATAGCTGATATGTATGGGTATGGGATGATCCAATTTTATGATGGTTGGTTCGTTGCTGTCGAATATCTCCTCTATCTTTTCATCCGTATATTTCTCCTTCGTATATCTCAGCAGAAGTTTCATGAAGTCGTAGGGTCTCTCCACTCTCATACAGCCCGAGCTGAAAACTCTGTATCTATATCCGAAAAGCGATCTGTTGTCGGTATCGTGCAGATAGACGGAATATTTATTGGGAAACATGAACTTTACACGACCAAGAGCGTTTTTGTCTCCGGGAAACTGAACGAATCTCCACGGAATCTTTCTATCGCTGTGTTGATATGCGAAGAGTTCATTTGGCTCCAACTCTATCTCGGGAGCCTTTTTCGAATAGGATTCATAGACATGGATATTGTGCTGTGTCAGATAGTCTGGATTCTCTTTCAATACAGGGATAAGGTCTCTTTTTATGAGGTTGTCTGGAATGGTCCAAGTGGGGTTGAGTACCATGTAGCTCATTTTACTGTCGAAAATTGGTGTAGGCCGGTCGATTCTACCCACGATTACATCGCTTCTGAAAAGCTCTTCGGAGTTTTCGTAGAACATCATCGCATATTGAGGCACATTGACTACAATATGTCTCTTCTCGAAAGAGTGGGGATAGAGTTTGAGTATCTCGAGATTGGTGATGATCTTTTTGAGATACTCGTTTCTGCTTCTGTTGAGATAGAATATCGTCTTGTGGTCTATATAGTCTCCCGGCTTGATTTTCATCCTCTGTTTGAAACTCTCTACGGCTTTGGAGAGAGCGGCATCGTAGTCGTCGTCTATACGACCGTTTTTCGGATAATCTCCGAAAAATCTCAAAATTTTCTTTATGGTATGTATCCTTCCGTCTCTACTGCCTCTGCGTAGAGTTTTGCCGCTGCCTATCTTTTCGAAGTCGGGCATTCTCCTATATTTCTGCAAAATCGCCACCAGATCGTCATATCTCTTACGAAGGGGCAGAAGTGAGATTAGGAAATTCTGCGTATCTCCTCTCTTGATGGAATCGTAGATGCTCTCTATCGAGGGGAGGTTTCGGGCTTTTGGCTCCCATACGGCATGAATGTCGTCTCTCTCCTTCAGGGTTTGCAATTTTTTCTGCACGAGCTCCCAGTCGGTATCTCCGATTGTGATGAATTTGATGAGCCTTAGATAACTATCCGTCATCAATACATCGAGTCTCGCCTCCGCCTTTAGCAACTCCTCTCTCTGCGGTGTAAAATTGTCTATATTGAATGAAAGATATTTTATCTTTTTCATATTGAAGTCTCTATCGAGATAGTTCAAGAGAGGATTTTTGAGAGAATTGAGCAAAGAGGAGAAGTTCTTTTTGTTGGATTGCCCCACCCAAAATGCATTGAACATATTTTTTTCGTATAGTTTCGATATTATCTCTTCGAATGGACCGCTGAGGCGATTTTTTACGGTTGCTTCTATCTCGGTGCGCAGGGAGAGCGAAAGCTCCTGTGTAGCCTTTATCTCCGATTCGAAGTGCGGAGACTCTTTGCTCGTTTCCGTCGTGGTTTCGCAGTATGCAGACTCTCTCCTCGTTTTTGGGTGTACAGGTTCTATTTTTGAGGATTTTACTCTATCTTTCGCTACGACAGGGCTTCTCTTTTTTTTCTTGTCATGACTTGTGGGATAGAACCTCAATCTATCGTATGGTGAGGCAATAGCCTTTTTTCTCTTTTTGCTGTGCCTCGTCTTCTTTCGAATATGTTTTTTATCGACTCTATATACCGGATACTCTTGTTCGAGAGGCTCTTCTATGACAGAATATATCTCTTCGCCTTTCAATAGGGCAATCGAAGATATGCACGCAAATATCATTGGAGTAATCAATTTATATCCATACACTACGAAGACTCTTTTATGCAGATGAAATTTTCAAATATATAGCTATGCTCCGGTGGAAGAGCTTCATATATCTTCGCAGAGAGTTTTCTTATCTCCCAAAGAGCGCTTTTGGAGCTTCTGAGGGAGAGGAAATTCTGCAGACTTCTGGCATTTATGGTCCAGGTGAGTTCCGTTTTGTACGACTCGGGCAGAGCGTATTTCGCCATATCGTTTGCTATCCCCTTTTTCAGAAGAGAAGAGAGTCTGTTGAGGGCGGCTATCGAGGCTTCATCTACATCTTCGTTTCCGCTAAGTACGATGAATTTCGATGCGGCTTGAAAATCTCTCTCTCCGAATAGTTCGCTCTTTTTGAGCTCTTTGAGGGTGTAGCGCGTACTCTTTACACTCAGACTCGCCATTCTGTGTCTAGCCAACTCCTGCAGGAGAGCTCTGGATATACCGCTGATATAGAAGGTATATACCAGATGTTCGAGTGTCGAAGAGTGTCTGTATTTGTTGCCGACCCTATCTATGAGAGCACGGTCGCGCTCCCCTCCTGCGTCACTCTTGTCGAAGCTCTGCCAACATGTGCGAATGGCGTGTGCGCACACATCCAGCGGTGTGTGATGTAACAGCTCCACTCTCATACAGCTCCCTTTTTGATAGAATTATAGCGCCATTGCTTTAATATGAAAAGAGAGGACGACAATGAGAGCCGAAGATAGATTTTTCAGATTCGAAGAGGATTTCAGAGATCCTTTTTCGAGAGATAGAGACAGAATATTGCACTGCGGATCTTTTCGGAGGCTCGAATACAAGACACAGGTCTTCCTGAATCATGAGGGAGACTATTTCCGTACACGCCTCACGCACAGCCTGGAGGTGAGCCAGATAGCGAGGACACTATGCAGAACTCTCGGCCTGAACGAGACTCTGGCCGAAGCCATAGCTCTGGCACACGACCTCGGACATACCCCCTTCGGCCATGTGGGAGGGGATATGCTGGATACACTCTTGAAGAGGGATGGTCTCGTCAACGGTTTCGAACACAACTTCCAGTCTTTCAGAGTTTTGACGAAACTGGAGAAGAGGTATAGAGATTTCGACGGCCTCAATCTTACCTACGCCACCCTCGAAGGGGTACTGAAACACTCCTATCCATATGAAAAGAGTTTCATGCCCGACTGGGTGAAAGAGTCGTTCAGGATGGATTATCACCCCTCCATAGAGGCTATGGTGGTCGACCATGCCGACGAGATAGCCTACACCAGTCACGACATAGACGACGGCATAAAGTATGAGCTGATAGATTTCGATATCCTCTACGAAGAGGAGTTGCCCCAAATCGTAAAAAGAGCGGTCGAGAGAGAGGGGATAGGAGAAAAAGAGCCCATATTCAGACATAGATTCGTGGCCGCACTGATAAAGCTGCTGGTAGAGGATTTCATAGCCGAATCCTCGAAGCGCCTGAAGAGTTATCTACCGCAGGATGGACCTCTGTGCAGCAGCATTGCGGCCTCCATGCCCAAACCGGTGGGCTTTTCTCCCAAAATGGCGAGCTTGCTGAAAAGATTGAAGAGACTCCTTGGAGAGAAACTCTACAGGCATATGGAGATAGTGGGCAAGATGCATGCCGGAAAAGAGTGTGTAAAGGCTCTATACAGAGCCTTCAGCGAAGATGAAAATCTCCTGCCTCTTTCGAGGAGAGAGTCGCTGCATAGCAGACGAAGGGAGAGAGTCATAGCCGACTATATAGCTTCGATGACCGACAGATACGCAATCAAGATATACCACGAACTATACGGCTATCGTCTCTGAAGAGTGTTTTCGTCACCGGCTTACGAAGGGGATTGGCTCCAAAAGCCTGCTTTCGCTTTCGAAAAGCTGTCTCGAAAAGGGCAGATAAAAGCTATACACAGTCGAGAAGATTGGCCAAAGGGAGCCCTCCGCCCGGGCAGAGGCGGACTATTTCTCTTTTTTCGGGGTGACATACATATTGATGTAGCGCCCTTCCTGATGGGGGGCCTTTTCGAGAGTCGCTACATCTTCGAGCATGGGCCATACTCTTTTGAGGACCTCCACTCCCTGTTCGGGATTGGACATCTCCCTGCCTCTGAGAAAAACTCTCAGTTTGACATGCTTGCCCTTCTCGAGGAATTCTCTGGCGTGTTTGACTTTGTAGGCGATATCGTTGTCGGCGATTTTACAGGAGAATTTCACCTCTTTTACATCGATTTTTTTCTGGTTTTTTCTCGCCTCTTTCTTCTTCTTCTCCAACTGGTATCTATGTTTTCCATAGTCCATTATCTTGGCGACCGGAGGATTGGCGTCGGGGGAGAGGAGCACGAGATCGAGCCCCTCCTGCTCCGCGAGCCTCAACGCCTCTTCTCTGGGGATGATGCCGTACTGCTCTTTGTTCTCCCCCACTACGCGAAGTTCTCTCGCTTTTATGGCATCGTTCATCACGATACCATCACCCTTTCTGTTTCCTCTGCCGTTACGCTGTTGTCTGCTCAAATTCTACCTTCTTCCAGTTGTTTGGCCAATTGTAGCATAAATTCCTCTTCCGAGAGGTTATATTGCTCTCTCTTCCTGCGGTCTCTTACGGCTACGCTACGATTTTCCACTTCGGCATCCCCCACTATCACCACATAGGGTACCTTCTGCTTCTCCGCCATGCGTATCCTCTTGTTGAGAGATTCGTTTCTGTCGTATATCTCGCTGTCCATACCCATTTCGAGAAGCTTTTGGGCTATCTGCGAGGCGTAAGAGGAGTGCTCCTGCGAAATCGGTACGAATATCACCTGTGTCGGGGCTATGAATAGCGGAAACTCTCCGGCGTAGTGCTCCGTGAGAATGGCTATAAAGCGTTCGAAGCTTCCCAGAATGGCTCTGTGTATCATGACGGGGCGCTTTCGCTCATTGTCTTCGGCGACATATTCGATATCGAAACGCTCGGGAAGATTGAAATCGACCTGAATGGTGCCGCATTGCCATTTGCGCCCTATGGCATCGGTTATCTTCACATCTATCTTCGGTCCGTAGAAGGCTCCGCCCCCCTCGTCTATACCGTATGGCAGACCGTTTTCGTCGAGGGCCTCTTTGAGCGCCTTGGTCGCCGTCTCCCACACTTCGTCGTCACCTATGGCCTTTTCCGGTTTGGTCGATATCTCCATCGAGTAGTCGAAATCGAACTTCTTCATCACCGCATCCACGAACTCCACCACTTCGAGTACCACCTCCTTTATCTGTTCGGGTGTACAGAATATGTGAGCGTCGTCTTGGGTGAATTCCCGCACTCTGAGCAGTCCGTGGAGTACGCCGCTCTTTTCGTGGCGGTGTACGACACCATATTCGAAATATTTCAGAGGAAGGTCTCTGTAACTCTTGACGGAGTGTTTGTATATCAGAATATGACCAATGCAGTTCATCGGTTTTATACCGTACTCCTGCTCGTCTATTTCGGTGAGATACATGTTTTCGCCGTAGCAGGCGTAGTGGCCGCTCGTATGCCACATCTGCGCTTTGAGTATCTCGGGTCCCCTGACGGGCTGGTAGGCTCTTCTTCTGTGCGCTTCGAAGAGTATGCTCTCGAGTCTGCTTCTGAGTCTGGCCCCCTTGGGCATCCAAAAGGGGAGACCCGCTCCCGCGTTTTCATCGAACATGAAGAGTTCGAGTTCGCTGCCGAGCTTTCTGTGGTCTCTTTTTTTCGCCTCTTCCACCATTTTGAGATACTCTTTGAGGCTCTCTTTGTCGGCGAAAGCTATACCGTAGATACGGGTGAGCATCTCCGCGTTTTCGTCACCTCCGAGATAGGCACCGGCCACTCTGGTGAGTTTGAAATTGTGCAGAAAGGAGGTATCCGGTACATGCGGTCCACGACAGAGGTCCTCGAACTCACCCTGTCTGTATATCGAGACCGTTTCGGAGTCTATATTCTTCAAAACCGCCTGTTTGAGCTCGTCACCAGAGAATTTTTCCGCAGCTTCGCTTCTGGATATCTCATATTTCTCTATGGGATATCTCTTCTTCGCTAGCTCTTTCATCTTCTTTTCGATCCTTTTGAGCTCCTCTTCGCCTATCTTCTCTTTCGTCCTGAAGTCGTAGTAGAAACCCTCGTCCACTACAGGTCCGACAAAAAATTCTGCCTCTGGATAGAGCTCTCTTATCGCCTGGGCCATCAGATGGGCGGTGGAGTGCCTAATAATCTCCAATGCTTCGGGGGAGTTGTCGAAATATATCTCGCTCCCGACCTTTTCGGGGGCACTCTGCGTATCTACAATCTCTCCATTCTCTTTGATATAACCGATGATCTTTTCACTCACTTCATTGCCTTGCTCGAGATTTTAACGGCGATTATATCCAATTGGGTATTAAGTAACGCAGCCAACCTTGAAATCGAAAAACGATAGAATAGGCGGAGATATCGCACAATAGCTCACAAATGGAAGTGTCGAGCATCTTCTCTCAACCCGAAGTGGAGCATAATCGTAGCTATCCAGCCCACCTTCGCAGTAAATAGCCAATCGAGAAAAAGCCCTATTCACTTGCAGCTTGCTCTATTTAAACTCTCTTGACGGGACTGAAGTCCCCACTCCTCGATTCTTCGTACTTCATATCGTGATAGCGAAATCAAAGCAATGCAGTATGCGAGATTTCACCGGCGACTGAAGTCGCCGCCCCTATAAAGGTTTAAACTCATATCACCGTTGGGGCCGCGACTTTAGTCGCGGGTTCAACACAAAAGTTCATACAGGCTTACCATCACCATGGATTATAAAAGTCCATCTATTTGGGGCTGCGACTTTAGTCGCGGATTTAGCGTCAGAGTCCATAGAACTCGCCATCGAAATGAAAAGCAAAAGTCCATCTACCATCTGTACAGGACTGAAACCTCCGACTCCTTTGAGTTTCGGACTTCATATCGAGATGGCGAAATCAGACCGATACTGTATATAAGACTCTACCGGCGACTAAAGTCGCCGCCCC
>CAJXJF010000045.1 GCA_913054475.1 uncultured Nitratifractor sp. | reverse complement strand
CCCCATCGATAATATCGGCAAGCAAAGCGCCGTCTCCCCCGCATATGTATATGCTTTGCTCATCCTCGGCTATCTTGGAGACGAGTGCTTTCAGAGTCGCGAGGATACCGAAATTGAGTTGTGCACAGGTCTCTGTAGGCAGATTGGAAAAGTCGATCTCCATCTCCGTACATCTACAGCTTAGAAGGGGGGATATCTCCGTATAGGCTCTCTCGAGAGCTTTTATGCCGGGAATTATGGTTCCGCCAGCATACTCTCCCCCTCTTACGATATCCACGGTTATGGCACTGCCGGCATCGATATATATACCGTCACCCCTGCTCAGGCACAAGGCTCTTCTGTCGGCTCCCATACCGGTGTAGAATCCGGGCATCTTCAGAAGAGGAGAGATATCCCTCCATCGGGGGATAGAGGCGGCTTTGGGCGCAATGGCGCTATTTACGCATATATAGTAGAGCTCACTATCGCGATAGCGTAGGAGTATCTCTTCGCAGCGGACTATCTCGAGCTGGCCGTTTTCCAATATATGGGCGTGTGTATTGCCTATATCGAGCAGAATCAAGGTCTTCCCCCGTATCTGTGCCGCAATATATAAAAGAGTGTCAGAAGCGCTACGAATACCAGAGCTATCAGAGTGGCATCGTGCAGGTAGGAGGAGAGTCTCTCCTCGTTCGCTCCCAGAAAGTAGCCCAGCAGGGCAAGTACGCTCACCCAGATTCCCGCTCCGAGAGTGGTATAGAGAGAGAATTTTGCCACGGACATGGCCGCAAGACCTGCCGGTAGCGATATATACTGCCTGATACCAGGAATGAGTCTGCCGTTGAATGTGGATATCTCTCCATGCCTCCTGAAGAAATCCTCCAGTTTTTGCAGACTCTCTTCTCTGAAAAAGATATATTTACCATATCTGCCGATGAATCCTCTGCCGAAACGGAAAGCGAGCCAGTAGTTGAAGAGTGCACCGGACAACGAACCGGCGACACCTGCGGCTACAGCCGCATAGATATTCATCTCTCCCCCGAAAGAGAGATATCCTGCGGGTATCATCACCACCTCGCTGGGGAAAGGGAAAAAGCTGCTTTCGAGAAACATGGCGAAGAATATACCGGCATAACCCAGTTCGTTCACCATATTCACGACATAGATCACGAAGTCATGGAACATATCTTTTCCTCTCATGAAGAAGAGGGGGAGAGGGTGTCACTCCTCCTTGAAGGCTCCTATGGAGGTGAGTTTTTCGTATCTCCTCTCGAGAAGCTCCTCCTTGCTCAGTTCGCGCAGGTTCTTGAGAGCCTCTATATAGTAGGCCCTGACGGCATCCGCGGCACTCTCTTTGTCTCTATGGGCACCTATTAGAGGCTCGTCTATGATATCGTCTATAAGTCCATGCTCCATAAGGGCGTCGGGAGTTATCTTCAGAGCCTTCGTGGCCTGCTCCACCTTGGAAGGGTCGTTCCAGAGTATTGCGCTGCACCCTTCGGGAGATATTACGGAAAATACCGAGTATCTCATCATCGCCAGACGATCCGCCACCCCTATGGCCAGAGCACCGCCGCTTCCACCCTCTCCTATGACAATGGATATCATCGGTACCCTCAGACCAGAGAATTCGAAAAGATTTCGGGCTATCGCCTCGCTCTGTCCTCTCTCCTCCGCCCCGATTCCCGGGTAGGCACCCGGAGTGTCTATGAGCATTAGTACGGGAATATCGAACTTTTCGGCCATCCTAGCGGCACGCAGGGCCTTTCTGTAGCCTTCGGGATGGGGCATACCGAAGTTTCTTCTAAGCTTGTGTTTGGTCCCTCTACCCTTCTGCTCGCCGATAAGTATGGTCTTTTGCCCCTCTATCCAGCCCAGATAGCAGAGAATAGCGGGGTCGTCCCTATACATTCTATCGCCGTGAATCTCCTGGGCATCTTCCATCAGAAGTCGGATATAGTCCAGTGCGTAGGGTCTGTCGGGATGTCTTGCGAGCTGCAGTTTCTGGTAGTCGTTGAGAGATCCGAAAAGCTTGTTCACCTCTTTTTCGAGATCTTTTTCGAGTATCTCGATAGCGGCGTCATCTCTTCTGGCCTTCGCAGATTCGATGTCGTCCTGTATCTCCTGTATGGGCTTTTCGAAATCGAGATATGTTGCCATCGCTCTCTCTTCTACAGCTTTTTGAAGATTACGACGCCGTTGGTTCCGCCGAATCCGAAAGAGTTGCTCATGACGACCTTCAGCTCGGCATCTCTGCTCTCGTTGGGCACATAGTCGAGGTCGCAATTCTCATCGGCTGTCGTATAGTTGATGGTGGGCGGTATCACGCCCCTCTCCATCGCGCTTAGAGCCACTACGGCCTCGATCGAGCCGGCCGCTCCGAGGCAGTGGCCTATCTGCCCCTTCGTAGAGCTTACCGGAGGGCAGTTCTCCCTGCCGCCGAAGAGCTCTTTGAGTGCGGCGGTTTCATTCTTGTCGTTTATCGGTGTAGAGGTACCGTGGGCATTGACATAGTCCACTTTCGGTCTGCCGGCCATCTCGTATGCCGCTCTCATCGCTCTGAGAGGGCCGTCCATCGTCGGTGTGGTGATGTGGTTGGCGTCTCCACTCTCTCCAAAGCCTATGATCTCTCCGTAGATTTTGGCTCCCCTCGCCCTGGCAGCCTCGTACTCTTCGAGTATCAGCGCACCCGCTCCCTCACCCATGACGAAACCGTCTCTATCTCTGTCGAAGGGCCTGGAGGCGCTTTTGGGGTCGTCGTTTCGCGTAGATAGAGCCTTCATCGCCGCGAAACCTCCCACACCTACACCGCATATGGCGGCTTCGGCACCGACTACGAGCATTCTGTCGGCTCCACCAGTCAAAATCGTTTTAGCCGCTTCGTTGATGGCGTGTGTACCTGCGGCGCAGGCGGTGACGGAACCGAGGTTGGGACCTTTGAGGTTGTGGGCGATGGAGACGAATCCTCCGAGCATGTTCGCCAGTGCCGAGGGGATGAAGAAGGGCGATATGCGGCGGGGACCTCTCTTCTCCAGAATGACGGAGTTCCTCTCTATGGCGATGAGTCCGCCTATACCCGATGCACAGCTCACCCCGAATCTCTCGCGCTCCACATCTTCCCCTATACCCGAATCCTCCATCGCCTCCGCGGCGGCTTTGAGCCCGAGCTGTATGAAGCGATCGGCCTTCTTGACCTCTTTTGCATCCATTACGGTAACGGGATCGAAACCTTTTACCTCACCGGCTATTTGGACGGAAAAACTTTCGGCATCGAAAAGTGTTATGGTGTCGATACCACACTCTCCGGCGACAATGGCATCGAAAGCCTCCCTGCGATTGTGCCCTACACTGTTTATCATCCCCATACCCGTCACTACGATTCGTTTCACACTCGGCTCCTCTTCTGCGTAATAGATGGAAATCTTCCGGAGGCTCGGATCCGAAAAACTTCAATCTCTCACGCCACTTTGGGGGCGGTGCCGTTGCACCCCTCCCCCGTGGGCGAACTATCTGTTCTCTTCTATAAACTTGACGGCATCGGCGACAGTAGCGATCTTTTCCGCCTCTTCATCGGGGATTTCAATATCGAACTTCTCTTCGAGAGCCATTACGAGCTCGACCACATCGAGACTGTCGGCACCGAGATCTTCTACGAATTTGGAATCCTCTTTCACTTCATCGGGGCTTACATTCAGCTGCTCCACTACTACCTCTTTCACTTCATCGAGAATAGCCATTGTCACTCCTCTATTTTAAATTATGGCAGGAAGTATATCAAAACTTATATAAAAGCGTAGGCAGGCTACTTCGCCCCCTTTTTGAAAGGCTTCAGGTTGCCAATGCGAGAGGGAGTATTCTCTTGCACCTGCGCTTCATTTTCCGTTTCACAGCAGTTGAGCAGAGACTTCTGCGGTCTGCGTATGAAGTCGTATCCATGATAAATGGTATAGAGCCCATACATGACCACGACTATGGAGGCCAAATTTATCATGATCTGCCTCAGAGAGCTTTTCGTGAAGAGGGATGTGAAGAGCCCCAGCCCCATCAGGGCGGGTATCGTACTCAGACCGAATATGAGCATGACGAAGGCTCCCAGAAGAGGACTGCCCGTACTTGCCGCCTCCACCGCGAAGAAGTAAACCAGACCGCAGGGCAGAAGCCCGTTCAGGAGCCCCAGCATATAGAAACTGTAGAGCGAAGAGTCTCTGATGATATATCTGAAGGCGTTACTGTACCAAGAGCTTCTGGAGAAGCTGTGTTCGAGTCGGGTGAGAAACTCTATTTTGCCTATGAGCGAGAGCCCCGCCAATATCATGAATATACCTGCCGCTATAGTCATGATTCCGGTGGCATAACCGCTAATCCTAGCCACCCCGCCGACAGCCCCGAATATCGCTCCGAGCGTTACATAGGTACTTATGCGTCCCAGCGAATAGAGGGTGTGGGCCATGATTTCACGGGCTTTGCTCCACTTTCGATCTATCTTGGAAGAGGAGTAGGCTATGACGATACCGCCGCACATCCCCAGACAGTGACCAAACGATCCGAAAAAGGCAATCATCACAATCGCAGCTATATCGATTCCGCCCATCTCACACTCCGAGAAGTTTTTTGCGTATCTTGGGATTGCTCAGATTTTCGCCTCTGAGCATCCTGAGCCTCATCTCTTCGAAATCTATACACTCACCGCATCTATGCTCTCTGGCACCGAAACCGTAGTGCATGGCGGTGGAGTCTCTGACTCCGTACCAGGCCTTCTTGGCATCGATCCATCGTTTCGTATCGATAGTATGGACCCACAAAACCGCTCTGTCGGCGAAATCTTTGCCTTTGAGCCACAACACCATACAGCCTGGATCGTCGAAAAACCATGTCCGGCCGTCGGGCGCCACCACCTCGGCGGCGTTTCTCTCTGTATGTATGAGCATCTTGCACTGGGTATCGTTCGTGAAGCCGAGTTTGATCGGAAGCGCTTTGAAAGCGCTATTGTTTTTCACAATCGTCACGGGCTGTTCCTTTTGCACGAGGGAGGTAAGCACTATGACGAGTACAGCGAGAAAAAGTACTGTAGTGATAAAGGGTACGACTCTCTTTTTCATCTTTCGGTAAACCTTTTCGAGGAATATATCTCGACCGCTCTTTCGCGGTTTCGATAGAGGATGCGATTGTATGACAGTTGTGTTAAAGTTCTGTTAAACATCGGCGAGCCTTCTTGCGCTGAAATCGAGAGAGACATCCGTCCCCTCTCCCTTGCGGGAGACTATCTTGAGCCCTATCTTCTCATCGTCACAGTATCTCTTGACAATAGAGAGGCCGATTCCCTCTCCCTCTGCCGAGCGGTCGCTCTGATAGTATCTCTCGTAGATATGCAGTATTTCGTTCTCGTCCATACCTATGCCGTAGTCTCTTATATGCAGGATGTCATCTTCGAGACTTACCTTCACGACACTCTGTGCGCAGGAGTATTTGAAGGCATTTTCGAGGATGTTGTCCAAGACCTGTTCGAGTCCTATTCTGTCCGCCTCCACAACGAGACTTCGGGCCTCTATCTCTATGGGATTGCGCTTGAGCTCTCTAAATTGGGCGACCCTCTCATGAAGCAACTGTGCAAGGTCGAATCTCTCCCTCTCGATGGGGGCGATCTCCTTCTTTATGTCGTAGGCGAGTTCTCTGTATAGCTTCTGTAGTCTCTTCGAAGCCCCCTCTATACGCCCGAGTCTCTTCAGATTTTTTTCATCCTTCACTCTTTTTGCGAGCATTTCGCAGTTGGCCTCTATCGTAGAGAGGGGAAGATTTATCTCGTGAAGTACCTCTCTCACGAGATGCTCGAGCCTTCTTGTCTGCCTGTGGTGTTTCTCGAAGAGTAGATACAGAAATATATAGCCTGTCACGAGCGAGGCGGGTACGAGAATCGAAAGGGCGTAGAGATAGTTCGTTTCATCGAAACCATTTTTCACAAGATATAGATAATGTACGAAAAAAAATGCGCTCAGTATCACGAAAAATATGAAGAGCGACCAGAAAAAATCTCTATTCATCGCATCATCTCAAAGCTTTGGCAAAAGCATTTCGCCCTTCATAGGCAAGGGTAAGAATATCCATGATTTCGAAAAAAATCTCTTTCAATGAAAATCCTCCTCTCTCATCGAGCACCCCGAACCAGCTCGAATCTCTTTCAATCCTGTACAGCATAGTAGAGATTGTGGCAAATTATAGAATTTCGTGCAAGACATTCGCCCTTTTCATCCAGTCGTAGAGCCTCTTCCAATCCTCTTCTTCGACCATCTTTTCGCATCTGTCGAGCTCCTCTTTGAAAGACTCTATCGCCTTCATGAGATTGTCTCTATTTTGCCTGAAGACATCTATCCACATATTCGGGGAGCTTTTGGCTATACGGCTCATATCCCTGAATCCGCCACCAGCAAGAGCTATAATGTCTCTGGGGTTCTCCTGCCCCATGACTGCATTGGCCAGAGAGTAGCTCAAGGCGTGCGGCATATGAGAGATAAAGGCCGCGTGCCTGTCGTGTTCGGCCGCATCCATATAGAAAATCTTCATCCCCATGTCGCTGAAGATCTCCTTGGCAGTCTTGCGCTGCATCTCTCCGCTATCCTCGATATTGCACAAAACGACCACCTTCCCTCTGTATAGATCGGGTAGTGCAGCGGAGGGACCGAACTTCTCGGTTCCAGTCATGGGATGCGAGGCGATGAAGTTCTCTCTAATACTCTGCGGTACGGATTCGACTATCAGCTTTTTGGTGCTCCCAAGATCGATGATGGTCGTACGAGGAGAGAGAGCTTCGAACTTCCCGAGAATCGAGATGATCGCATCCACGGGAATGGCGAGGATGACGAGGTCCATCTCGTAGAGATCCGCAAGCTCGTCCGTTATCTTGTCGGCTATACCAAGCTCGAGAGCCTCTATGCAGTGCTGGTCGTTGTGGTCGTAGCCGACAATCTTGCATCCGGGCCGAATCTTCTTCAGCGCCAGAGCGAAAGAGCCTCCCATGAGCCCCAATCCTACGATACCCACCTTCTCTATTTCGATTTTCATAAAAAACAGTCCTTTTTTACCATTATGTATCTTTTATTTTAGTCAAATCAAGGTATTATATTTCTGAAATATCGTCCGCTCCAGTGTGGAGTGTTGATGGTTGTCCCAATCTTTAGGAGAAGGTGAGATGATGCTAAAGAGGTTTTTGCCGGCATTGATAGTGGCGGGAATACAGATGGTATCGGCCCGGGGTACATTGCCTGCGGGAAATGTACCCGTAACGAGTGTGGAGATAGTCGGAATCGACGATACCGACAAACTTATGGAGCTCATTCCCCTCAAGAGGGGAGATATCTACAGTAGGGAGCGCGTAGAAAGGGCGAAAGAGAAGATAATCAAATCTCTGGAGAAACAAGGCTATTATGGTAGTGCCGTAGAGGTGAAGGTAGAGCCCGTAAACGACAGTGTGGCCGTCAGCTTCGATGTAAACAAGGGTGAAAAGATCAAGATAGGTAAGGTCACCTTCGTAGGCAACGAGCATATTTCGGCTTTCGAGCTCGAGAAGACCCTTGTCAACAAAGAGGGAGGTATCCTCGGCTTCATCCCCTTCTTTGGCGGAGGCAAGGCGATGCCCGAGCAGCTCCCCTACGATCAGTTGAGGATACGGGAAGTCTATCTCGAAAACGGCTATCTCGATGTTATGGTGGGTGAGCCGCTGATGAAGGTCGATTTCAGCTCCAACGAAGCCGAAGTCACATATACGATACGCGAAGGAGAGCAATATAGCGTCTCGTCCGTAAATATAAACGGCAATGTACCCGGCCTCGATACCGAAAACCTTCACGAAGAGCTCCATCTCAAAGAGGGAAAACTCTTCGATATCAGAAAATTGAGACAGGATATCAAGGAGATTCATGCGAAAGTGGGTGATTTGGGATACGCCTTCGCGCAGATAAAACCCTCTTTCAAAAAAGATGTCAAGTCCCATACAGTGGCGGTGAGATACAATATAGATGCAGCCAAAAAGGTCTATATAAACGATGTCATCATCTCCGGCAACAAAAAGACCATGGATTATGTCATAAGACGATATATCTATCTGGCACCGGGCGACCTCTTTAGCTATACCGACCTTCAGGATACGAGAAAAGAGCTTCAGCGAACAGGATATTTCGATAAGGTCGTCGTCAAACCGCAGCGCATAAGCGAAGATAGGATCAATATTGTCGTCGAGGTGGAAGAGGCACAAACTGGAAGTATCTCTGGAGGTGTCGGATACGGTAGCTATGACGGTTTCATGATTAGCGGAAGTATATCCGACAGGAACCTTCTGGGAACGGGATTGGCCGGCTCTTTGAGTCTCGATTTCTCTGGCAAATCCCACAACTATGCCCTATCCTTCAGCAACCCCAGAGTTTTGGATAGCCTTTTTAGTCTCTCGTTCGGAATATACAACCAAGAGGATCAATATGAGTATGAGGGTTCCGATGACTATACGGTAGAGAGGTCGGGAGGATGGTTTAGCTTCGGTAGAAAGATCGACAGAAGTATGCATGCGACTATCGGATACAGCTATTCGGATGTGCGCTATAGCGACTACGAAGATATAGTGGATCACCCCGAAACATACGAGTCGTACAAGAAATCTTCTATTATATCCTCGTTCACTTTCGACAATACCGACGACTACTACACCCCGAGAAGCGGTATATATTCCAAGATAAAGCTCGACTATGCTGGATTGGGCGGCGATGCCGATTTCCTTAAAAGTGAGCTTAAATTTGCTACATACTACGGACTTCAGGAGACTATAGATTACGATCTGATACTCAGATATAAGATGAGAGCCGGATATATCAACGACGACGGCTACACCCCTCTGGCCGAGATGTTCTATCTCGGTGGCGCGAGAAAGGGGATTAGAGGTTTTGCACCCGGTTCCATCTCTCCTTTCTATATAAGCAAGGGTGACAAGATCCGCGTAGGAGGCGACCAAATGTTCGTCAACTCCATAGAGGCGAGTGTACCACTAAATATGGTAACGAGCAATATGAGGCTTACCGGCTTCGTGGATTACGGTGCGATAAAAAATACCGTATATAGGAGCAAGGATATTCAAAAGGGCTGGATAGACAGGTACTCCACAGGTGCTCAGATCGAATGGCGTTCACCCTTTGGCCCCATCAATCTGGTCTTCGCCTATCCTCTCAACGACAAAAAGAATGACGACACTTCCGTCTTCGAATTTACCATGGCCAATAAATTCTGATCCTGATGCCGGGAATACCGGCATCTTTTTATGATTTGATAATTTTTTTCCTCTATGCTACAATTCATCGAAAAAAGGGATCTTCTCATGTGTTTCGAAGTTGATAGCTGTCACTATAGAATATTCAAGTCCTCCTCGATACTTCTATAACGACCTCTTGCTATTGTGCTTTTTGGACAGGACAGGGGAATATGCCTTTTTATCCGATTTGGGTAAAATAATAATAAAAGTATCGAAACTTCGGAAGTTTAGAGATACTGTTCGTACATAAAGAAGAGGTAATAATTTATGAAGAGAGATAGAATCGTCATTTTCGATACGACACTCAGAGACGGTGAACAAAGCCCCGGTGCGTCGATGAATACCGAAGAGAAGATTAGGATTGCTTCTCAACTTGAAAAACTCGGTGTGGATGTGATAGAGGCGGGTTTCGCCGCAGCCAGCCCGGGTGACTTCGAGGCTATCAGCAAGATAGCGCAGAAGGTGAAAAACTCCACAGTCTGCTCTCTTGCCAGAGCGCTGGAGAGGGATATCGAAGAGGCGGGGAAGGCTATAGCGGCCGCCCCCAAAAAAAGAATCCACACCTTTATCGCAACGAGTGCGATACATATGGAGTACAAGCTCAGGATGAAGCCCGAAGAGGTGATAGCGAGGGCTGTAGCTGCGGTGAAGTACGCTTCCGAGTTCGTAGATGATATCGAATTTAGTTGCGAAGATGCAGGCAGAAGCGATATGGGATTTCTCAAAGAGATAATATCGGCCACTATCGAAGCCGGTGCCGGCACCATAAACATTCCCGATACGGTCGGTATATTGATGCCCTTCGAGGTAGGCAGGAGAATCAAAGAGCTCCATGAGTATATAGGCGACAGGGCTGTCATCTCCGTACACAATCACAACGACCTCGGTCTTGCTACGGCGAACTCTCTGGAAGCCATACGCAACGGAGCGAGACAGATAGAGTGTACCATCAACGGTCTCGGAGAGAGGGCGGGAAACGCCGCTCTCGAAGAGCTTGTAATGGCTCTGAAGGTAAGAAGCGATATCTACGACAATGTGGAGACATCGATAAATACGAAAGAGATATACCCCACCAGCAGACTCATAGCCTCCATAACCGGTATCGAACCTCAGCCGAACAAGGCCATAGTGGGGAAAAACGCCTTCGCACACGAAAGCGGCATACATCAGGACGGCGTACTCAAACACAAGCAGACCTACGAGATATTCTCTCCCGAGGAGATTGGACTCGATACGAAAGATACGCTGGTCTTGGGAAAACATTCGGGTAGGGCTGCGTTCAGGGACAAACTCGAAAAACTCGGCTTCTCTCTCGACGAAGAGGAGATAAACAGGGCTTTCGAGAGATTCAAGGAGCTCGCGGACAAGAAGAAAGATATCTACGACGACGACCTCAGGGCGCTTGTGACGAGCCAGATGAGCAATATCTCTCAGACTTGGGAGCTCGTGGCACTGCAGCTGATGGATTCCACCGGCGGAGTGCCGAGCGCCGCCGTGACGATACGAAAGAGTGACGGCAGTGAATATACCGATGCCGGTATAGGAGATGGGACCATAGACGCTGTTTTCAAGACGATAGACAGACTCACCCGGCAGCATGGACAGCTGATGGATTATAAAGTGAAGTCGGTATCGAGGGGAAGAGACGCTCTGGCGAGCGTGACCGTTCAGGTAGCCTTCAACGAAGATGAACCGGCGGTAATCGGGCACGGATTGAGCATAGACACGATGCTTGCGAGCGCCAAAGCGTATATAGCTGCGCTCAACAGCTATCTGAGTATGGCGGGAATGCTCAAAAAGAGAAGTGATGCGGACAACTGCAGTACAGTATAAAGAGTATGGAGAGAGTATGGATAGAAGAGATGCAGATGACAGAGAGATGCTCACCATCGCTCTGCCAAAAGGCAGAATCGCCGAAGAGACACTCGGGATTTTCAGTGAAATATTCGGAGAGGATTTCCATTTTGAAAGCAGGAAACTGATACTCGAGAAGGGGGGATTCAGATTTCTGAATGTAAGAAACCAGGATGTCCCCACCTATGTGGAGTATGGAGCGGCCGACTTGGGAGTGGTCGGTCTGGATGTGATAAGCGAAAAGGAGCTCGATATAATAGACCTTCTCGATATGAGACTCGGACGCTGTAAAGTCTCCATAGGTATCAGAGAAGAGGATGAGCTCGACTGGAGACGCCCCGATATCAAAGTGGCTACCAAAATGGTCAATATCACGAAGAACTACTTCGCCTCCAAGGCTGTAGGTGTAGAGGTGATAAAACTCTACGGCTCGATAGAGTTGGCCCCTCTCGTGGGATTGGCGGATGCGATTGTCGATATCGTGGAGACAGGCAAGACTATGAGAGAGAACGGTCTGAAGGTGGCCGAAGATATCATGGACTCGTCGGCACATCTCATCGCCAACAAGAACAGCTTCTACGCCAGAAAAGAGGAGATTATATCGATATACGAGAAAGTAAGAGATGTTGTTTCATCCAAATGATTTCGAAAACAGTCCCGAAGCCCTCGATATATATGCCGATATAGAGGATATGACGGGGGTTGCGCAAGCCGCCCCCGAACTCTACGCGCACTATCTGCTGACTCTGCAGGAGAGAGCTTTCGATTCGCTCCTGGACATAGGTTGCGGAAATGGGGAGTTTCTGGCGTCCATCGCGGGAGCTTTTCCAGAGAGCAGACTTGTGGGGGTGGACCTCAGTCCAGCGATGGTGGAGAGGGCGAAAGAGAAGGGGGTCGATGCCAGAGTGGCGGATATATGCGAGATGGAAGAGAAATTTTCCGTACTAACCGCCATTTTCGATGTGCTCAACTACATCACTCCCAGAAGACTCGCGGAATTTCTCTCCTGTGCGGGAGAGAGGATGCAGGAGGGTGCTCTCTTTCTCTGCGACATCAATACGATATACGGTTTCGAAGTGGTAGCAAACGGAGCCATGACAGCCGAAGACGAAGATAGATTTCTGGCTATAGACAGCTACTACGACGATGGCATATATCGTGCGGATTTCACACTTTTCGAAAGTGCCGGCGGGGGTCTCTACCGCAAAAGAAGCGGAGTGATACATCAGTTTTACCACTCACCCGAATCGATAGCCCGGGCGGGGGGATTGAGACTGCTCTCATCGACGGATATAAGACTCTATGCAGAGGAGCCCGACAAGCAGTTTCTGGTTTTCGAAAAACTGTAGTGCAGGTGCATCTACGGGAGGAGGCAAGTGAAGAGAAAGGCTTTGTTCAGAGCCTTGAAGTATAATAACGGCAAATCAATACAAAGTGGAGAAGATTTATGGAAGCGATAGCGGGAAAAGAGGAGTTCAAGGCTCTGGTGGAGGAGATTGAAAAGTCTCCGGGATACAGGAAGGCACTGGCTTTCGGAATAGCGAGGGTGGATAGAGGTCAGAAAAATGCCGACAAGGTCCTGCAGGCGAGTTATGCGATTGTCAACTGGAACGAGAATTTCGGTTCGGCGGCCATATTCATAAAGGCTCTGCAGGAGGCAGGTATCGCCGTGGATTTCGGAGGGAGTGAATTTTGTGCCACTCTCAACGACGCTTTCGTCTCGAATGCGACCGCTCTCTTCGCACCCTATCTCGCCGAGGCGGTGGGTGAGGCTCACAAAAATGTGCAGGTAATCAAGAGACTTTCGGAGATGGAAGATATAGGCAAAGATTTCCGTATCACATTCCTCTTCGAAGATGCCGCACCTGCAAGTGTCGAGAGTGTATATCTGAAACTCTATGCTCTCTCTCTCGGGAAAGCTCCCCTCAGAGGGGTGAATCTCAACGGAGCGTTCGGTATATTGAGCAATGTAGCCTGGGTGGGTAGAAAACCTTATGAGCTGGAGTATCTCAGAGAGAACGAGATAGAGATGAAGCTCAACGGTACATTCCCCAATATCGACAGTGTCGACAAGTTTCCGCGCTATCTGCAGCATATCATACCGGCGGACAATACCAGAATACTCGACAGCTCCAAAGTCAGAATGGGTGCACAGCTCGCCGCGGGTACGACGGTGATGCCGGGTGCGAGCTATATCAACTTCAATGCCGGCACTCTCGGACCTGTCATGGTAGAGGGGAGGATATCCTCTTCGGCAGTGGTGGGAAGCGGCTCGGATGTCGGAGGGGGTGCCAGTATTCTCGGCGTACTTTCCGGAACGGACGGCAACCCCATCAGTATAGGGGAGAATACGCTCCTTGGCGCCAACAGCGTTACAGGTATTCCCCTCGGTGACGGCTGTATAGTCGATGCCGGCATTGCAGTATTGGCGGGTACGAAGATCAGAATATCTCCCGATCAGCTCGAGAAGATAAGAGAGGTCAATCCGAATGCCGAACTCGAGGAGAAGGAGATATTCAAGGGGGCAGAGCTTCAGGGGCTCGACGGTATTCACTACCGTATCGACTCCACGAGCGGTGAAATGATTGCCCGCAGGAGTACGAGAGAGATAAAACTCAACGAGGAGTTGCACTGATGGCGGATCTCGAAGATCCGATATACCGCAAGGTCTTTCTGCTGAAGATGCTCAAGAGAGAGAAGGGCGAGAGTATGGATGATATAAAAGCCTCTCTCGCCGATACCGGCATGTTCACCCTCGAAGAGGCGGATAGGCTGCTTGAAAAACTCACGCACGAGGGCTATGTGCTCGGAGGGGAGCAGCTTTCGATGCTCGGAGTGGCGGAGGCCAAAAAAGCGGAAGAGGAGTTCACACTGTGAGAGTCGATAAGTGGCTGAGTAGTGTAAATGTGGTCAAGCGCAGGACGATAGCCCAAGATATGGTCAAGAGCGGCGTAGTCTTCGTAAACGGCAAGAGAGCGAAACCCGCCAAGGATATCAAGGTGGGCGACCGCATAAGGATAGAGTATCTCAATGGAAAAAAGGAGTATGAGGTACTCGCCATACCCACTACGAAGACCGTTCCCAAAAGCAAAAAAGATGAGTATGCAAGGGAGCTGTAACCCGATAAAAAGGGAAGCGAACATCGTGATAGCGAAATCGGACATATACTCCGTATTTTGATGGTTCATACCTTCGCACCAAGGAGAGCGAGAAGAAGAGAAGCTGCCTCAAAGGAGCTCCACACTCACCCTAGAGTCCTCTCCATCTCTCCCTCCAAAGAATCCTGCCCGAGCTTTGTAGCTACCCATCCAATTAGATAGAAGTCGGGAAGAGATTCGCCAAAGCGATATATAAGGTATAGATGCTATAATATGTTCATTGCACGCAGGAGGTCAGCGGTTCGAGACGAAATAAAATAGATGGAGAAGGAGTTATGAGACTAAAGAATGCTATGGAGTATCTTCAAGAGCACCCAAATGGCAGAATCGATCTTCTATTGGAGAAAGTGGGCAAAGAGACTCTTGAAGAGATTGAATTGGTAGGTATCATACACAGAGGCAAAGAGCATGATGGTGTCTCTAGTTATAAATTTACGCCAACCGGCCGAGAAATATATGCGTTTATGGAACACGACAAAGAGTACAAACCTACATTTTCAGAAAACCTTCAAGCCTTTGTCTCGAAAATTATTTAGAGTGAGTCGTTTTCTCGATGGCTTTTATCTATTATTGGATCCCTACGAAAAGCCATGTTGATCTGCGAGGAGCTCTAAAGGAGAGGGGGGTCTTCTCAAAAAAACGCAGTCTTCCCGATATTGATCCGCAAAAGCGTTTTGATATACAGATCGATATCGATAAAAATGAGTTGAATTGCAATATCAAACTAATGCGCGAGAGTAAGTATTTAAATTTTAGACTAAAGTATGTAAACGACGACTCTAATGGTTTTATCATATATGAATTTGATGATAAAGATAAAAATCTCAACGAGTTATTGCGTATTCAAATTTATCATCTTATCAAAGATTTTTTTCACAGTCATGAATATCATGCTCCAGAAAACGACTGTCAACTCAAGGCATTTGTTTGTGATCGGCAAAATGATATGCCTGCTTGCATGAAACATTATGGAAATCAATTTATAAAAAAATTTGAAGCTTATAAAAAAATTTTTGATGATGAAAGACCAGAAAAGATATGGCAGAGGTTTCTTGAAGATCGTATCTTGAAAAAAGGAGTGGACAAGATTACTAGAGCAGAGAGGATCTTGCAAAATGTACGGGGTGAAATGGTTTATGCAAGGTTCCTGCTGAGCTCCATGTTTCACTATAGAGATATGTATAAAATATATCGGCATATCCGCGCACACTTGAGAGTTCTAGAAGATGAATTCGACATGTTACAAATGAGTTATACAAATGTCTTGAGTCGTATGAGTGCTTATTATACCTCTGATACATATAAAGTCCAGATCTATATAGCAATTACAGGAATTGTATTGACCCTATTATCTCTATAGTGCTGTTGATTTTTGCATATTTTACACAAAGCTTGAGCCTCATCTTCTCTTGTTCTCGTCTCTCGATTGAAACATTTACACATTCGGCAAAAATCAATCTCCTTGGAGCTGTAAAGTCGCCGCTCCTGAAGAGTTCTAATCGTCTTGGGGCCGCGACTTCAGTCGCGGAATCAACACTAAAGTCCATGATAATGTCAAGAAATGTTCGCAAGCGGCATTTAAAATCTCCATCTCCCAATCCTCGGCATACTCCATCAAACAGGTGCCGATGAGTCTGATATAGGAGACATAGGAGGGAAAGAGCTCGTATCTCTTTGTCGATACGCTCCAATACATTGGTGGAGCTGATTTTTCGTTTGTCGATTTGGGGGAAGTGCTAAAACTGCAAAGAGTCTTCCAATCGCTTCGGGATATCGTTGGCCAAATTCATAGATGATGGCTTGGGCAATCATCATCACCTCTTTTTGCTCTCTTGTAGCCACCATTTGAGCATGGATAGAAGCGGTTCCACCTCTGTCACGAATCTAGTAAAATTCTTCTGGAAATTTCACTATCATTCTTCATGGATAGGCTTCCTCTCTTTTTGCACTGGGAAGTCTATCTCGAAATTGTGAACTTAAGTGTACACTATCAGGTTCCATTAATCCTCTCTTCGTTCTCGAAGAGCTCTTCGAATTTCTCAAGCAAAAAGTCTCTTGTA
>CAJXJF010000044.1 GCA_913054475.1 uncultured Nitratifractor sp. | reverse complement strand
ACACCTGAGAAGTTCATGAATTTAGTTTGATAGTGGAGTAGTATCTGGAGTTGTGCTCTGCTTTGGATTGAGACAAAAGATCGAAGAGTCTCTTCATGGATATCTCATTCTCCTTGTTTCGTTTCCGTAATGGTAGTGAAACGGCAAGATAGATTGTGACGAGAAGCTCACTTGAGCCTTTCGATATAGATATTTCCAACCATAGGCATGGCCTGAAGCCAGGCTTTTTGCAGGGTGCTGTCCGTATCTATGACGAAAATCAACTCTCTGCCCCTTTTGCCGAAAATCTTTTTGTCGCTGGTGACGATTATCACCTCTCCTCTTTTCATATCGAGTCTTTGCAATTCCCTTTTCTCTCTCTGTGGAGATGCCCGAAGAATTTTCACTACCCCACCTATCTTTTCGGCTCCCACTACATTGTATTGGCCGGCGCCTTCGGAGGAGGAGAGGATTTCGGGTATCTCGTTGGCGTAGAGTGCGGCCAGATCGACACAAGAGTAGTATTTCAGAATCTTCGTCACATTCTTCTGCATTCTACCCTTTTCCCAGCGTATCTTGTTTTTGTATATCTTCCGTGCCGTATGGTCGAAACGGTAATCGACTATCTCTCTCTTTTTTTTCATCCTCCTCTCTATCCTGAAATGCTCGGAAACGAACTTTCCCCCTTCCACTCTGCCTTCGGATAGATATTTCTCTCTCCTGTTTCCGGTGAGCATAGCCGCCAGACCCTTCGTCGATGCTTCGGCCTTTATCCGATATCTGCCATCCTTTTGCGTAGTCTCCAGCTCAATACTCCCCAACTCTCCCGCAAGAGGAGAGAAAACCTTATATTTCAAGACCGCTGCCCAACCCAAAGCGATTGGCAATAGAAGTACGAAAACCGAAAACAACACTTTTTTCATTTTATACCTTGGATATAATCTTTTCTCAAGATCCGATTATACCCAAGAGAAGAGGAGAAGTTGTGGCTAAAACCGTCATATCCGACAACAACCTAAGCACCGATGCGATAGTCAAGGTGACACAGACGAGTCAGGAGCTGCTAAATACTGTCGATAGAAGCATATACGACAATATACAGAGTTATATCAACGAGATATACAGCAGTAGATACGGAGAGCTCTTCACCTACACTCTCTTCGATATACCGCTGGGCAACCTGATAGCCGCCATAGCGGTCTTTATGCTCTTCCTCCTTCTGCGCAGGTATCTCACCGTCCTCACCACCAATATACTACTCTACTTCGCACAGAAGAGTTCTACGGATATAGACGAGATAATCATAAGGGAGATGAGGAAGCCCATCCGTTTCCTCTTCATCATCATAGGGCTCGATCTCTTTTTCCTCCTGACATTCATCGACAACGGCTTCACCCACCTCCTGCTCAGTTCACTGCTAATAATCGACCTATACTGGTTCTTCTATGCCACTACTCCAGCCATAGGCAAGGCCCTCTACGACCTGAGCAGAAAAAACAGCCACTTCTCATATGAGTTGAGCGCTTTCATTGTCAGAATACTCAGACTCCTCATAATCTCATTGGCGTTCATCACCCTGCTCTACAATTTCGGAGTGAATGTAACGGCCTTTCTGGCCTCGCTCGGACTCGGAGGTCTGGCATTCGCTCTGGCCGCAAGGGATACTGCCGCCAATATCTTCGGCTCGATAGCCCTGATGCTCGACCAGTCGATAAGTGTGGGAGAGTGGATAAAGGTAAACGGCGTGGAGGGTACCGTAGAGGATATCGGAATGCGTACCACCAAGATAAGGACTTTCGAAAAATCCCTAGTCACCGTACCCAATTCGATAGTGGCCAACAGCAATATCGAAAACTTCTCCCGCAGAGGGGTACGCCGTATAAAGATGGTCATAGGCCTTACATACGATACTCCCGCTACGAGCGTAAAAGCCATAGTCGAAGATTTGGAGAGGATGCTTCGGGAGCACCCCGGCATAGCCAAAGACCAGACGACGCTCGTAAAGTTCGACCGTTTCGAAGATAGCTATCTGGGTATATTCTTCTACACCTTCACCAACACTTCGGACTGGAAGAGCTATCTGCAAATCAGAGAGGATATACATCTGAAGATAATGGAGATTGTAGAGGCCAACGGCAGTTCGTTCGCCTTCCCTTCACAATCTCTCTATCTCGAAAAGATACCCGCCGGCGAGAGAGGCAAAGATAATTTATCGAGCTTTGACTAAAGTTGCGTTATAATTAATCTTCAATTAAGAACCATAAAAAGGATGATGAATGAATAGACATATCGCGGGAAGACACTTCGAGCTTACCGAACCGATAAAAAACTATATCGACAGTGCCATAGAGAGCCTGGAGAAATACAATCTGGAGATTATATCTGTCCACTGTATCATTTCCGGAGATACCAAAAATGGTAAAAAGGGTTTCAGCGTCGAATTTGTAGTCAATCTGAAAGACAAGAATACCGTCGTAATCACCCAGAGAGACAAGGATGTATATGCCGCTATAGATGTAGCTATAGATAGACTCAAAAAGAGTCTAAGAAGATTCTCCGACAAGATAAAAGACCACAACAATATAAGCCTCAAAGAGATAGAGAGTGAGATAGAAGAGGGGCAAGAGCAGCTCGACTATATAGATGAGACCGACGACGATATCGTACCTATGGATCTCGAACTCCACAAGCCTCTCGATTTCGACGAAGCCAAAACCCTGCTCAAAGAGGATCCCAAACGCCACTTCATAGTCTTCAACGACAACGAGGGACGCATGAGAGTGATGTATAAAAGAGCCGACGGAAAATTCGGTCTCTATTGATAATCTCCCCGACGGCGCCGGGTCGCCGTCGTTTCGTCCTACTTCAGAAGAGTTTCGAAATCCCTTGGATCGAAGAGATAGAGCTTCTCTTCGCTCTCCATATCCTTCAGCTCACCTGAAAATCCGCCATAGGAGAAGAGAGCGTATATATCCGGCTCGATGCCGATGGAGGCGGCCTTTTCTCTCAGCTTGACCAGCTCACCGGCACACACTCTTCTGCCTCTGTATTTACACTCTGCGAGTATCACTCTCCCGCTCCTGCTGATTCCGAAAATATCGAATTCGTTTCTGCGTTCCCAGAAGCTCCCTTCGCTCAGAAGCGGATCGTTTCTCCGAGCCATTACTTTGCGTAGAAGTGCGCTCGAGAGCTGTTCGAAGACAAGAGAGTGCACTCTCTCTTTGTGGATACGGTAGTTCGAAAGAGCTCTGTCGTATCTGCCCTTTTTGAGCTCTTTGGCAAAAGGCTCGACATAGGAGAACCAGAAGCGATAGAATGGTTTGGTGAATCTTATCTTGGGTTGAATCCTGTATCTTCTGAACTCTTTTGGCAGAAGGGGTTTCTCTTCTCTATCTATCGGAGCCTCTCTCGACTCCTCCACATAGAGTACCCCTTCCCGTTCGAGCTGAGCTATCAGCGAGCCACCCATACTCTCTCCCAAACCGGCTCTTTTGAAGACATTCAATATCTTGGCATCACTTCCGGCTATGGCCATGGCGAGCTCTCTGTAGGGCTTTTCCAGCATATAGCCCGGCTCGATGAAACGGGAGCTCTCTGTATAGCCTTGCATATATATCCTGACTATACTATCCTCGAGACTCTCGAAAAAGTCGAAGCTTATCTCGTTTTCGAGACCTCCGAAACAGGAGAATCTATCTATCGACTCTTCAATCTTCATGTATGGGAAAGTCCCGGCGAAGTCCGAAAAGAGCATCCCCATCTTCTCGTAGTAGCCGATAGTTCGCATCCGCCTCTTCCGTTCACTCCGCAGGCGGAGCCCCGAAGCCCCTCTCTATCGACCTTCTTCCCACAAAGGCTCTCTCCTCTTCGCCTATGGGCTGCATATCCTCTTGCGTCACCGAGCCTATGACCCACCTGAAACTTCTCGTATGCTTCCCATCCATAGAGAGCGTTATACTCTCCATACCGGAAAAGCTGTAGATTTTATGCTCGTCTATATCCACGAGAGAGAGGGCATCTTTGACTCCGATTCGAGCCCTCTTCTCTACAAAGGAGCCATTTTTGCCTTCAAATATGGCTATCGGCCCTTCGAGTACGATTTTCAAAGAGGCCTGCGAGAGGTCTATTTCTCTGTCGTTTTTCACCTCGAAGGCCCAACTCTCATGAGATGGGAGATTGCCGTTGTAGTGTCTGTAGTCGGAGTAGTAGTATTTCACCTCCCAGTCCGGATGTACGAATACCACTCTTAGCCAAGCCGTACCCATTGCGGCTATATCGTGTCTATCTCTGCCGTCGCTACTGTCGCTATACTCTCCGAAGACTCCCGCACTCTTGTGGACGAAGAGTCTGCCCTCGGAGTTTCGGGCTTCGACTATGGTTCTCATATACCATCCAAGCTCTTTGGGGGGATTGGGAGGAGGCACATCTCTACGGCCTCCTGTATCCTCTTTTCTATCTCCATACTCGTCTTCGTTTTCATCGAGATATTTATCTATTCTCTCCATGGCATCCGCCACACTCGAACTGTCGGCACTCACTATAGCCATGATACTCTTTGCCAGCTCCATATCGTCGAGTCCCTTTTGTGCGAAGTAGAGTCCTGCTTCGGTTCTGTTTTCAAGCAGTGTGGCATCCTCTCCGAGAGCTCCGTTTATAGCCGCGAGTATGAATGTGGATCTCTCTATTTTGGAGCTGTCGAGCTCCTTTTTCCAGTATGCGGCTCCTGCACTCTCAGGTGCTCTGTCGAAGAGGTTGTTATAAACAGCCTTTATGAACTCTTCGTTGGAGTAACCCTCTGGATAGAGAGCTTTGGTCTCTCTCTGGTCGAAGAAGCTTTTGGCTATACCCTCGAGGCTGAGTCCAGAGCTCTGCACCCAATATTCGAGTCCGGCGGAATCTGGTGCTCTTTTGAAGGTGGCGATATAGAGCTTCGCCACACTCTCTTTCGTGGGTACTGTAGCCAATAAAGGCAGATTCAAAGTCAGCAACAAAAGCAAAATCACCACCGTTCTTCCATACATCGATTCCTCCTTTCGTCGATTATAGCAGATTAAATGACAAACTCTTTTCGCCTATCGAAAGAGGAGTTACGAAGAGAGAAGGATGAGGGCGAGTATTAGACGAATATCCACTCCACTATCCTCGAAACCTCCCGGGCTACATAGCTCTTGATGCCACTCTCGTATTGAGGTTTCGAAGGTACTACCGCTTTTTCGAAGCCCTGCGTCTCCAACTCTTTGAGTCTCTGTTGCAAAGAGGGTATATCCCTTATCTCTCCGGTGAGACTGACCTCTCCGAGGAATACCGTGCGCGAACTCAACTCTCTATCCCTGTATGAGCTGAGTATGGCGGCTATTACGGCCAAATCGGCGGCAGTCTCCACAATCCTGATACCGCCGCTTACATTCACGAATACATCGTATGTACCGAGGGGAAGGTCGAGTTTCTTCTCGAGCAACGCCAGCAACATAGATAGACGGTTGTTGTCGTATCCTGTCGAACTGCGTTTGGGATGGCCGTAGGATTCGGCGACAAGAGCTTGAATCTCTATCACTATGGGGCGGCTCCCCTCCATAATCACGCTCAGTGCGGAGCCTGCCTGTAGCTTCTCCTTGTCGAAAAATCTCCCGGCCATACTTTTGGCATCTTCGAGCCCCCCGGGGCCCATCTCGAAGATACCCACTTCGTTGGTCGAACCGAAGCGGTTCTTGAAGCCCCGCAGCAGCCTCAGCTCACTGTTGCCGTCTCCTTCGAAATAGAGTACCGTATCCACCATATGCTCCAGTACTCTCGGGCCCGCTATCGTACCCTCCTTGGTGATGTGCCCTATTATGAAAATGGCTATCTCCTTGCTCTTGGCGAGTCTCATGAGCTCGAAAGTAACGGTACGCACCTGAGTCACCGAACCCGGAGCGGAAGGGGTCTCTTCGCTGTATAGTGTCTGGATGGAGTCTATCACGAGCAGATCGTATTTTCTAAGAGATATATCCGAAAGGATACTCTCCATACTGATCTCATTGAGCAGATAGAGTCTCTCCTCGTTGGCTCCGAGTCTGTTGGCCCGCAGTTTTATCTGCCCTGCGGACTCCTCCCCCGAAACATAGAGAATATCTCTTCCCGTCGAAGCGAGATTACCGGCTATCTTGAGAAGAAGGGTCGATTTGCCTATACCGGGAGAGCCTCCTATGAGTATGAGCGAACCGGGGACTATACCTCCGCCCAGAACGAGATCGAGCTCTTTGCTGCCAGAGGAGAAGCGACTGTAGTTGTCCTCCTGCACCTCGGTTACGGAACGCGCCCTAGCGGCTGTGGGATTTTTGGACGAGGAGCTCTTTTTCAGATACTCTATCTGCTCCTGGCTGAGCTCTATCAGAGTCTCCCACTCTCCGCACGAAGGACACTTCCCCATCCAGCGCGGTGTCTGGAAGCCACAGGCCTGACATTCGAAGAGGCTCCTCTTTTTGGCCATATCACCCTACTCCGTACCCTTAGGAAGCGAGAATCTTCTTGACGACCGAGCTTATGGCTCCACCGTCGGCGCGACTCCCTATCCTCTCTCTGGCCAACGCCATAACTCTGCCCATATCCTTCATACTCTGCGCACCGCACTCCTCGACGATAGCCCTGAGCTCCTCTTCGAGCTCTTCGGGGTTCATAGGTTCGGGAAGATAGGATTTGACAAGAGCCAGCTCGGCCTCGTCCTTGGCCACGAGGTCATCTCTGCCTGCCGCTCTGAACTGCTCTATGGCATCCTCTCTCTGCTTGGCATATTTGAGCAGTATCCTCTCCACATCGGCATCCTCCAGCTCTCTGCGCTCATCCACCTCTATCTGTTTGATGGCGGCGTTTATATTTCTGAGCGTATCGCGACGGGCCGTATCCTTGGCCCTCATGGCCTCTTTGATATCGTTTTTTATTCTCTCTTTGAGTGTCATGCTTATCCTTTCGGGGCTCTATATTTGAGCCGTAATTATATCCTATCGGGATATTTTTTCATCTATTTTCACTCCTCCTTCTCTTCCCGCCCACAGCCGCTTCGCCCACTCCGAAGAGAGATTTCCGCTCTGCGGCGATATTGGATATTAAGGATGCTTATCATACCATACCCGCAATCAATCATGGAGGGGGTTGCATTGACTCTGTTTCAGTTCGTACTGCTCGTGACGGCCGGCATAATATTCTACCTCTTTTTCCGTCAGCTCTTTTCGGGAAACTATCCCAAAAGAGGGGTGGATTACGAAGCTTCCGTACAGGAGGAGAGAATCGGGGGCATAAACAGACCCGACAAAACCTTTTCGAAAGGACAGGAGGCTCCCGAGAGGGTGAGCCAGCTACTGCAGATGGCTGATGAGGCTATAGGCAAGGGGGACAATCTCGAAGCGAAAAAGGCTCTGCAGAGTGCGCTTATGCACAGAGAGAAAGATACCGATATAATGCGCAGACTGGCTGTGGTATATATGAACATGAACGACTTCAACGATGCGAAAGAGATATACGAAGAGATACTTTCGATCGACCCGAACGACGATCTGGCGCACGCCTCTCTGGCCAACGCCCTGCATAGACTCGGAGAGGACGAAAGGGCTCTGCAGGAGCATGAAAAGTCCATCTCTCTCGATCCGGAATATGCGGCTCACTACTACAACTATGCGAACACACTCTACGACCTAGGAGAGAAGAGGAGAGCTCTGGAGCTATACAGAGAGGCTCTGAGACTCGATCCGCAACTCGAAGAGGCCAAAAAGATGATAGAGGAGCTCGAGAGATGATCAACCAGTGCTTTATCGAACAACCAACGACACGCAAGATTCTGCAGGATGTCACAAGTGTATGCACGGAGTGTTATCGCACTCTCAAAGAGGGTGAAAAGACATACTACGATATGGAGCACTATCGCTATCTATGCGAAGAGTGTGCCCGCAGACTCTGCGAGGAGAAGCTCGAGAGAGAGAGGGATATAATGAGATACGAAGAGGAGACGGCGGAGACTCCGAGCCTCTTTCGATAGACGGTCAATATCACTATCCGCAATCTTCATATGAGACTCGATATCTATCTGGTAAAGACGAAACTCTTCGAGAGCCGAAACCGTGCTCAGGAGGCTATAAAGAGCGGGCTGGTCAGAGTCGATGGGAAGAGAGTGAAGAAGGCAGCTACGGATATATGTGAAGGCGCCGTGGTGGAGCTCGAAGAGACGAAATACTACATATCCAGAGCCGCAAGAAAGCTCGAAGCCTATCTCGAGAGCCATCCGCTCGAAGTCGAAGGCAGAAGGGCTCTGGATATCGGAAGCAGCACGGGAGGCTTTACGCAGATTCTACTCGAAAGAGGAGTGAAATTCGTCGATGCTGTCGATGTGGGCAGGGAGCAGCTCCACCCCAGCCTCAGAAGAGAGAAGAGAGTCAACTCTTTCGAAGAGACCGATATCAGGAATTTCGACAGAGGAGTCCTGTATGAGCTGATAGTCTCGGATATCTCCTTTATATCCCTGAGATATATAATCCCCTCCATCGAAAGGCTGTCCGCCAAAGAGTGTGATATGATTCTGCTCTTCAAACCCCAGTTCGAAGTCGGACCTGCAGCGAAACGGGACTCCAGAGGGGTCGTGAAGGACCTCGATGCCATCGAATCGGCGAAAAGAGTTTTCGAAGAGGATGCACAGATACGGGGATGGCGGCTGCTACGCTGTGTCCAATCCGCCATAACCGGTAAAGATGGCAATGTGGAATATATATACCATTTTTGCAAAAGCAGGAGCGAGGAGTCTGCCGAAGATGATTGAAAACAGTGTGAAATCGGTCGCGATAGGCTCTTTCGACGGCATCCATACCGCACACAGAGAGCTTATCTCCATGGCGGACGAGGTCGTGGTGATAGAGAGAGGCAGAGGGAGACTCACTCCGGGATACAAGCGAAGCTGGTACTGCGACAAGCCCTGCGCATTCTACATATTCGATACGATAAAAGAGCTCACACCCTACCAATTCGTGCAAAAACTGAAGAGAAACTACCCCTCCCTTTCCAAAATCGTCATAGGCTACGACTTCAGATTCGGCAGAGGTGCGGAGGGTACACCCGAAACGATAAAGGCTCTTTTCGAAGGCGAGGTCGTGGTGGTGAGTGAAATAACCGTAGGGGGTATCCCGGTACATTCGAGAACCATAGCCGATATGCTCTCGAGAGGAGATATAGCGGGGGCTTCGATGCTGCTGGGCAGAAACTACCGTATCGACGGAAAACATATAAGAGGACAGGGGCTGGGAAGGGAGTTTCTCGTACCGACCATAAATATCGAGGTAGAGGACTATCTGCTTCCTGCCGAAGGTGTCTATGCGACCCTCAGCACTCTGGAGGGAATATCCTATCCGAGCGTAACCTTCATAGGCAAGCGCAAAACGACCGACGGCTCCTTCGCCGTGGAGACACATCTGCTGGATATGGAAAAAGAGTCCCCTTGCAGATCCCCGATATTTATCGATTTCATCTCACATATCAGAGAAAACAGAAAATTCGACTCACTCCATGCTCTCAAAAAAGAGATATTCTCCGATATGAAGAGGGCCAAAGAGATATTGGAAGATGGGGGCTTTATCAAATAGTACTCCCTAAATAATCCGAACAATCCACGAGCTACAATACAATATGTTTATAGTATCGTTACTATTGCTTTGACTTTCTTCAGTTTGATTGGGGTAAAATTCCTGTCTGGAAATGCTGATGTAGCTCAGTCGGTCGGAGCACCTGATTCGTAATCAGGAGGTCACGGGTTCGAATCCCGTCATCAGCTCCAAACGAAACCTGAAACTTTTTTCGATATAATCCCCCGATTTACAATCCGAAAGAATATGTGATTTTTCCATAATAAATAGAGAGAACTTTTGCGAATATTGCGTATCGCAAAAAATCATAAAAAGCGGAAAGGAACGAATTATGCTGCTTTTCACACCGGGACCGACGCCTGTACCCGAAGCTGTTCGCATGGCTATGTCCACCCCTACTCTTCACCACAGAACTCCCGAGTTCGAAGAGATATTCGCCGAGGCCAGAAAGGGCCTGCTGAAACTTCTGAAGATGCCCGAAGCCGTAATGCTCGCAAGCTCCGGCACTGGAGCCATGGAGGCTTGCGTACTCAACCTCTGCCACAAAAAGGCCCTTACGGTAAACGCCGGTAAATTTGGAGAGAGATTCGGCAAAATAGTACTCTCCTGCGGTTTGGAGCTTCGTGAACTCAAATATGCCTGGAATACCCCGGCGAGTGTCGAAGAGGTACTCGACGCGGTGAGAGAGGATGAAGATATAGATGCCGTCTGCATACAGATAGCCGAAAGTGCCGGGGGTCTGCGCCATCCGGTGGAGGAGATTGCCGCCGAGCTAAAAAAGATACGACCGCAAATCAGTGTGATTGCCGACGGCATCACAGCAGTCGGCGTCGAAGCGCTCGATACCGAAAATATCGATGCTCTCATCGCCGGAAGCCAAAAGGCTCTCATGCTTCCTCCGGGATTGGCGATGATAGGTCTGAGTGAAGCGGCCGTGGAGAAGATAGGCACAGGGAGAGGCTACTACTTCAATCTCGCCGGCGAAATCTCCAAACAGCGCAAAAACACCACCGCATATACCGCCGCCACGACCCTCATCATAGGTCTCAACGCCATCTTCACCCTCATAGAGAAGAGGGGCGGTATGGAGAGGATATACAAAGAGACAGCCGCCAGAGCTAGGGCCAACACGGCCGCTCTGGAGGCCATCGGCTTCGAATGCTATCCGCAGACTCCCGCCCTGTGTATGAGTGCGGTTTACGACGAAGAGGCCGATACGATTCGCGATATTCTCAAAAAGAGATACGGCGTCAATATCGCCGGCGGACAGGACCACCTAAAAGGCAAACTCTTCAGAATAAACCAGATGGGAATCATAGAGCCCTATGAGGCGGCCTGGGTTATGGATGCCATAGAGTCGGCGCTTTCGGATATGGGCAGACGGGAGTACGGGGGTATAGCCGGCAGAGTCTTCAACAGAGTCTATTTCGAAGAGATGCAAAGATGATTTTCGAGCATGAGATACCCGGAGGTACCCACCTCTACTTCGGAGAGAGTGCCAGAATAAAACGGCAGATAGAGACGGAGGCGGCAGATATGCTTTCGTGCAAAGGATTCGAAGAGATAGCCACTCCCCTATTCTCTTTTCATCAGCATGAGGTCTTCGACGATATCAGAGACCTCATAAGGATAAACGACGAAGAGAATCACCAGGTGAGTCTCAGGGCCGACTCTACGGCGGATGTGGTCCGTATAGCCACGAGAAGACTCGGCAGAAGTACGGAGTCGAAAAAGTGGTTCTATATCCAGCCGGTATATACCTTTCCGACCACCGAACAGTATCAGATAGGTGCGGAGTGTCTCGATGGTGATTTTCCCAGGATGGTGGGTACCTCGCTCGAACTGCTCGATTCGATAGGGATAGAGGGAGTGGTGCAGTTGGCCAATATAGCGATACCCCGTCTGCTGGACGAGAAGTACGGTATCTCCCTCGACAAACTCCGGGATATGAAGATGGAAGAGATTCTGCGCTCCGGGTACGAGTGGATCGAGCCTCTGCTCAAAATCCACTCTCTCGAAGACCTGGAGAATCTCTCGATATATCCCGACGACATAGCCCGCCAGCTGCGCGCCATATACGATGCCGCCAACGGTGTGCAGGGTATATGCGACTATGAGCTGGTCGTATCCCCCCTCTTCTACGCGAGACTCAGATACTACGACTCTCTCGTATTCAGAGTCTTCGAAGGGGAGAGACTCTATCTCATGGGCGGAGCCTATTGTCTAAACGGACAAAACGGAGTGGGTTTCGCACTATATACCGATGCCTGTACGGCAAAAAAAATGCAAAAGGGAAAAGATGTCCAATAGAGCCCGTTTGATTGTCGGTCTTCAGTGGGGAGACGAAGGAAAAGGCAAAATCGTGGACCATATGGCACAGACACACGACTATGTCTGCAGATTCGCCGGAGGTCACAACGCCGGTCATACCATAGTGGTGGGGCAGAGAAAATACGCTCTGCATCTGATACCGTCGGGGGTACTCAATCCCGATGCCGTGAATATCGTCGGCAACGGTGTGGTTCTCTCTCCGGCGGATTTCATAGAGGAGATGAAGCAGTTCGACAATCTCGAAGGAAGACTCTTTGTCTCCGATAGGGCACATCTACTTCTACCCTATCACGCACTCATAGACAGGGCCAGAGAGAAGCTCAAAGGCGACAAGGCCATAGGCACCACGGGCAAGGGAATAGGACCTGCCTATGGTGACAAGGTAGCGAGAGTGGGCCATCGTGTAGGCGAGCTGCACGATACGAAGAAGCTTTGCGACAGAATAATGGAGCACTTCGAGATGAACGCTCCCATCTTCGAAGTGATGGGGCTGGAGATTCCCCGAAAAGAGGCTCTACAAAAAGAGCTCGACGCTTACAAAGCCAGTCTGGAACCCTATATTACCAATACCACTCTGCTTATCCGGAAGGCTCTCTGTGAAGGTAAGAGAGTACTGCTGGAAGGGGCGCAGGGTACGATGCTCGATATCGACCACGGTACATATCCCTATGTCACGAGCTCCACGACAGTCAGTGCCGGCGCCTGTAGCGGTCTGGGCCTGAACCACAAAGATATAGGTGAAGTCACAGGCATAGCCAAGGCATACTGTACCAGAGTCGGTAACGGCCCTTTTCCCAGCGAAGATTTCGGTGAAGATGGTGAAAGGCTCAGGAAGAGGGGCCATGAGTACGGTACGACCACCGGCAGACCCAGACGCTGCGGCTGGTTCGATGCGGTAGCGATGAAGCACGCCGTGCAGATAAACGGTGTGGACAGAGTGGCTCTGATGAAACTCGATGTCCTCGACGGTCTGGATGAGATAAAGGTCTGCACGGCATACCGTTTCCAAGGCGAAGAGATAGACTATGTACCCTACGACTTGGAGAGTGTGGAACCGATATACACCGTCTTCAGGGGATGGAAAAAATCGGAAGGCGCGAGGGAGTTCGACGAACTCCCCGAAGAGGCCAGAGACTACATTGCTGCACTCGAAGAGATGATAGGATGTAAAATAGGTATCGTATCCACATCTCCGGAGAGGGAAGACACCATAGTACGCTGAGAATCTATAGTATAATTTTCACTCAGCGACTCTCGGCAAAAAAGAGAAAAGGATAGATATGCGACTCAAACCTCAACAGACGGGATATGTGGCGGGAAAGATCGCCATCGATCTCGCCAACGCTCCTTTCGTGAAACTGCCAAGGGGCAAAGATGCGGTGGCTTCCAAGGTGAAAGAGTTGATCGATGCCAACCTGCATGCGGAGAGGGAGCTCGACGCTAGGGTAAAAGAGATTATAGATGAAAACTATGACGATATAGAGTTTCAGCATGCCGACGAGAGACAGCTCTTTTTCATGATCAAAAAGAGACTCGCACCGGAGTATGGTGTAATAATGAACTACGACGACAGGTACAACGACCTTTCACATACGATACTCGACGAACTCTATGAAAACTATCTCTTAGATTTCGATGTCAACGAGAATCAGGTCAGAAATGTCATCTTCAAGGCTTTCAAGAGTTTCGCGCAGGCATACGAGGAGATAGACAATATCGTCTATGGCAAAATCAGGAAGATGCAAAAAGAGGTGATACCAGGCTCGCAGGAGTACGAGCTACTCTACGAGAGACTCTACGAAGAGGAGCTCAAGCGCAGGGGTATGTACTGAAGATATGCCATATGGCCAACAGCTAAGACAGTCGGAGGTAAAAGGTATGAGAAAAGTTTGGCTCTACTTCGAAAATGGTCTCTATATGGAGGCGAAAAGTTTCGGTGCGGAGGGTACGAGTGTGGGAGAGATAGTCTTCAACACATCCATGACGGGATATCAGGAGATCGTCAGCGATCCGAGCTATGCCGGGCAGTTCGTCACCTTCACCATGCCGGAGATAGGCAATGTGGGATGCAACTCCCAGGATATGGAGAGCAGAGGAGCGTTCTGCAAAGGAATCATAGTACGAAGCTATCAGAGCCGTCCCTCCAACTTCAGAAGCCAAGAGCCTCTCGACGCTCTGCTCAAACGCTTCGGCGTGATGGGGATATGCGATATAGACACACGCTATCTCACCCGTATGATAAGAAGCGAAGGGGCCATGCAGATGATAGCCTCGAGCGAGATATCGGACAAAGAGGAGCTCAGGCAGATACTGGCCGATTCTCCGAGAATAGAGGAGATCAACTATATAGAAGAGGTGAGTACCAGCGAAGCCTATATACATCGCCACGGCAGATACGATGCGCGCAGTTTCGAGTATGAAAAGGTCGAGACCGACAAAAAGATAGTGGCTTACGATTTCGGTATCAAGAGAAATATCCTAAACGAGCTCACCCACGCCGGAATGGAGGTGGAGGTAATACCCAACGACACACCGGCCGAAGATGTAATCCGAAGGTATGAAGAGGGGGAGATTTCCGGTGTCTTCCTATCCAACGGGCCCGGCGACCCTCTCGTACTCAAAGAGGAGAAGGAGCGCACGGTGAAGCTTTTGGAGGCACGAATCCCCATCTTCGGTATCTGCCTTGGACACCAGATGCTCTCGATTGCACACGGTTACGACACATACAAGCTCAAATTCGGCCATCACGGGGGCAACCACCCTGTCAAAAACGCTCTTACAGGGAGAGTGGAGATTACCGCCCAGAATCACAACTACAATGTCCCAGAGCATATCACCGAGATAGCCGAGATAACACACACGAACCTCTTCGACGGCACCATAGAGGGGCTTAGATACAAGGATAGACCCGTAATGTCGGTACAACACCATCCCGAAGCCAGTCCCGGCCCCCATGAGAGCTCATATATCTTCGAAGAGTTCAGGAAGATGCTCTAAGAAGAGCCCTCTATGTGTGGGTATGCTATGATTGAAAAAAGAACTCCCTCCCGATAGAATAAGGGTGGAGCTCCAAAGACTACAGAGGATTATCATATAAAATGAAAAAAGTGGCGATATTGGGTAGACCCAATGTAGGCAAGAGTTCACTCTTCAACAGACTGCTCAAAAGGCGCGAAGCTATAACATCCGACCAGAGCGGTACCACTAGGGATATAAGAAGAAACTTCGTGACCATTTCGCAGGAGCGAGAGTTCGAGCTTCTCGATACGGGCGGTATAGACGAGGGGAACGAACTCTTCGACAAGGTGGCGCAGATGTCCATGCGCGCCGCGAAAGAGGCAGATATCATACTCTATATGGTAGATGGCAAGAAGCTGCCGCAGGAGGAAGACAGAAGACTCTTCTACTCTCTTCAGAAGCTTGGCAAACCGGTGGCGCTGCTGGTGAACAAGATAGACAACGACAGAGAGGAGCAGGAGCGTTTCTGGGAGTTCGCGGAGTTCGGAGCCGACGATATCTTCGCAATATCGGTAAGTCACAACAGGCATCTGAACGGAGTTTACAGATGGCTGGAGAGATATATTCCGCCATCCCGGCAGAGTGCCGCCCTGCTGGAGGATGACGATTTGAGTCTCGAAGAGCTTCTGAGTATCTCGGAATCTCAAAATGAGGAGAGTGAGGATAGATCCTTCAGGGTCGCCATACTCGGAAGGCCCAATACGGGCAAAAGCTCTCTGCTCAACGCTCTTTTGAAAGAGGAGAGGGCGGTCGTGAGCGAGGTGGCCGGTACCACGATAGATCCGATAGACGAGACTGTAGTGCACGACGGTTACGAAATAACTTTCGTAGATACCGCGGGTATAAGAAGACGAAGCAAAATAGTCGGAATAGAGAAGTACGCTCTGGACCGGACGCAGAAGATGCTCGAGAAGGCCGACATAGCCATTTTGCTTATCGATGCGACAGTCGGAGTCACCGAGCTCGACGAACGAATAGCCGGGCTTGTGGATAGATATGCCCTGGCCTCTTTGATTGTGCTCAACAAGTGGGATATAAGGGGAGAGAAGGAGTACAGAGAGGCTATAGAGGAGATAAGAGACGAGTTGAAATTTCTCCACTACGCACCGATACTCACGATATCGGCCAAGACGGGTCAGAGAGTACACAGAATAATGGACGAGCTCGTCAGGATATACGAGAGGTACAAGACCAGGATTCCCACCAGCAGACTCAACGAGGCGCTGGAGACGGCTATACGAAGACATCACATACCGAGCAGAAACGGGCAGGTGGTGAGGATAAAGTATGCCGTACAGTATGGAGTGAAACCTCCGAGGATAGCGCTGGTGTGCAACAAACCCTCTCTACTGCACTTCAGCTACATACGATATCTCTCCAATACGCTGAGAGAGTTTTTCGATTTCGAAGGTGTACCTCTGCTTCTATCCGCCAGAAAGAG
>CAJXJF010000043.1 GCA_913054475.1 uncultured Nitratifractor sp. | reverse complement strand
TCGTTTTGGGGCCGCGACTTCAGTCGCGGATTCAAGATCGAAGTCCATATAGGCTGACTATCGCTTTGAAAGTAGAAGTCCATCTATCAGAAGCAGGAACTTTAGTCTCGTTTTTCATGAGAGCACCGTTTGTGCGGGGCGGAAGCGGTACTATCTCCCCGCTCCTAGGCCTACCCCGCCACCCGCATCAGCTCTCTTCACGGTGGACTACAGGATGAAGACAGCATGGTCTATATCGCCGGACTATCGCGGAAAGCTCCCCGCAACAAGCTCCACCGCCTCAAGAGTGCCGGACTCAATGTCAAATATGAATGGGTAGATCCCCAACACAACGACTGCTCCATGTCCAACTATGTGCTGCTCTATCGACATACCGACCGATACTACAATATCGAGACAGAGACGGGCGCCACTTCGACCCAACGGGAGATGATCCGCAGATTGCTGAAACTGCCGTTGTAGATTTATGAGAGTTAAAGATTTTAATATCTATAACTATAGATAGAAATTAAATCTTTCAAAAAGGAGGTGCGGGATGAAAAGCTTTGTCGGATTTTTCGTGCTCGTGGTACGCAGCGAATGTGAATCTCAAGTCACCCTCTTCAATATCGATAGATGACATTCTCCATCTCCTACATACTCATATACCTATCGGATTGTCTCAGACTCTCGTCCAGTGAAACGATGGGTTCGATAGAGTCGCTATCGTCTCCCTGTTGCAATGTAGCGACACCCTCTTTTTCATCCCATCCGAGGGCGAAGTATCGCTGGGGGACTTCACGATACTCTTCGGACATCGAAAGGATCTCGAGTTCACGGAGCAAAAAGAGGCTGTGGGTCGCGATGAAAACCTGTATCTCGTTTTTGGCAAGTATCATCAACGCTTCGGCCACCTCTTTGATAAGCCGTGGATTGAGGTTGCTCTCCGGCTCGTCCCAAAAGAGCATACTCTTGTCGTACACGGTCCCATTGATGAGCAAATAGGCGAGCATCGCGATTTTCCGGATGCCTTCCGCCACCAGCTGTATCTCCATTTTGCCACGCCCGGGCATCTCCAGATAGAAATGTCCATTCTCTACATGAATCTGTCCGCCCATCAGAGTTTCGAATCTCTCGAGCAGAGGCTTGAGGCGTGTAAGCCTGGGGCCCCGGAGCGGTTTGGCATCCAGAGCCCGAGCTAGGTCGAAATAGCTCTCGTCGAACTCTATCTCCCGGTTCCGGTAGAGTGCAGTGAATCCCGGATAGATCGAGAGCATCTCCCTGGTCGGGATGAATATCGAAGAAGCATCCAAAAAGCGTTCGGGCATTTTGCCTATGCTCACATCGGTCTTGCTTCGGGTCGAAAATTCAAAATCGAAGTCATGCGATTTACTGTGAAAGCGAATCGCTATATGGCATTTTTTCGTCCCTTGCGCCCTATGGACCAATCGTCCCAACGCATCGGGCCTGAAAAGCGCCATCAACTTTCTCGCCACCATTTTTTGAAACATCTCTTTGTTCGGCTTCTCTCTCGACGCTTCATGGCTGACGGCCACCAGTGCGTAAGCCAGTTTGAGCATATGGCTCTTGCCTACGCCATTCTCTCCGATGACGACATCGATACCTTTTGCAAATTTCAGAGTGCTCTTCTCTCCGATGACGGTAAAATTTTCGACGGTGATGGATTTGATCATCGATTCTCCTCAACGAGCGTATCGGTGCGTCCCGCATTTTGACGACCGATTTGCCTGTCGGCTCTTCGCACACCGGTGCTCTCTCCCTACCTTCTGCAAATGGGTCGCAAAGCGATTTTATCATTATTCGCCTATGATAATCCACCAATCACTATATGATGTAAAGAGGAAGCTATATCGAGGTGGCGATCTCTCGCCCTTTGGAGGGTGTGGGCTCTTGCAGGGTGGCGGGGGTATCCCGCCCGGATTTTTATACCACTCTCGCGGTGATATTCTCCCCTTCGGCGTCGAAGATGACTCTGCCACCCTCTTCGAGTTTGCCTTCGAGTATCATCTCGGCGAGGCGGTCTTCGACTATCTCCGAGAGCGCTCTCTTCAGAGGTCTGGCTCCATATACCGGATCGAAGCCGGCTTTGGCTATGAGCCTCTTGGCCCCTTCGCTCAGCTCCACCTCGATATCCCTTTCGGCGAGCTTGCTCTCGATGGTGCGGAAGAGTACATCCACGATCGCCTTGATCTGCTCCTCTCCGAGAGGATTGAATATGATCAGGTCGTCGAGGCGGTTGATGAATTCGGGTCTGAAGTAGTGCTTCAGTTCATCTCTGACCGCCTTCTGTCTATCTTCTGGATCTTTGAACTCCATAATCTTGTCGGACGCGATATTGGATGTGAGTATGATGATGGTGTTTTTGAAATCCACCGTCACACCCTTGTTGTCCGTCAGCCTTCCGTCGTCGAGCACCTGCAGGAGGATGTTGAAGACATCGGGATGCGCCTTCTCCACCTCATCGAAGAGAACGACGCTGTATGGCTTCCTCCTGACCGCTTCGGTCAGCTGTCCGCCCTCTTCGTATCCCACATAGCCCGGAGCCGCACCGACGAGTCTGCTTACGGAGTGCTTCTCCATATACTCCGTCATATCTATACGGATGAGAGCCTTTTCGCTATCGAAGAGAAACTTCGCCAGTGCCTTGGCCGTCTGGGTCTTACCCACTCCGGTGGGCCCGAGGAAGAGGAAGCTTCCTATGGGGCGGTTGCTGTCGCTCAGACCCGCTTTGTTTCTCTTGATGGCTCTCGCCACGGCTCTGAGGGCTTCGTCCTGACCGACCACCTCGTCTCTGAGGTGATCTTCGATATGCAGTACCTTCTCCCTCTCGCTCTGGAGCATCTTGTTTACGGGGATTCCGGTCCATTTGCTCACGATGGAGGCGATCATCTCCTCATCGACCGCGTTTTTGAGCAGAGTCCCCTGCTCCTGCATCCTATCCCACTTCTCGTTGAGCTCTTCGAGGCTCTTTTGCATAGCCGGTATCTCGCCATACTCTATCTCGGCGGCCTTGTTGAAGTCGGCGTTTCTCTTCGCCGCTTCCGCTTCGCGGCGCTTCTCTTCGATCTTCTGTTTGATATCGGCTATGGAGTTGAATATCTCCTTTTCGGTATCGAACTGGCTCTCGAGCTGTCTCTTCTTCTCTTCGAGATCTGCGAGCTCCTTCTCTATCTCTTTGATGCGCTCTTCGTTCTTGGCCGTAAGCTCCATGTTCAGAGCCTCTCTCTCCACCTGCAGTCTCTGAATCTCTCTCTTGACTCTGGCGAGTTCGAAAGGCTCGCTCTCTATCTGCATCTTCAGCTCCGCCGCCGCCTCATCTATGAGGTCTATCGCCTTGTCGGGCAGATAGCGGTCGGTGATGTAGCGGTTGGAGAGTTTGGCGGCCGCCACGAGAGCGCTGTCGAGAATCTGCACATTGTGGTGCGCTTCGAGACGCTCTCTGAGCCCTCTGAGTATCTGCAGAGCCTCGTCCATACTCGGCTCGTCCACCTTGACGGGCTGGAATCTCCTCTGCATCGCCGCATCTTTTTCGAAATACTTTCTATACTCCTTGAGCGTGGTGGCTCCTATGGTGTGGAGCTCTCCTCGTGCGAGCATCGGCTTGAGGATATTGGCCGCATCCATACTCCCCTCGCTCGCGCCCGCACCTATGATGGTGTGAATCTCGTCGATGAAGAGGATGATGTTTCCATCCTTTCTCACCTCCTCTATGACCGCCTTGAGTCTGTCTTCGAACTCACCTCTATATTTGGCTCCTGCGATGAGGGAGCTCATCTCCAGCTGTATGAGTCTCTTGTTCTGCAGACTCAGGGGAACCTCTTTCTCCACGATTCTCTGAGCCAGCCCCTCCACGATGGCGGTCTTTCCGACTCCGGGCTCTCCGAGCAGAATCGGGTTGTTTTTGGTCTTTCGGATCAATATCTGCATGGTGCGCTGAATCTCTTCGTCTCTGCCTATGACGGGGTCGAGCTCTCCGTTTCTCGCTTTTTGCGTAAGGTCAACTCCATACTTTTCGAGAGACTCGAGCTTCTCGTCGTCGGTCTGACTCTCTATGCTTCTACCGCCTCTCATCGCCTCCAGACTCTTGCGAAGCTCCATGAGGTCGAGATATCGACCTATAGTCTCCTTTATGAAAGGCTCTTCGAGGTTGGCCACTATCCACGCATCGACACTGAGAAACTTGTCTCCGTTGGCGGCCATCACCCCTTCGGCGTTTTGCAAAGAGCGTACGGTGTTGGCGCCTATCTTGATACTCTCTTTGGTGACACTGCTCGCACTCGGCAGTCTCTTGGCCCGGCTGGATACATCCAACTCGATGGCGGCCTTGTCCACCCCCATCTTGTTGAGTACCTGATTGAGTACCGATGAGCTGTTGGTAAGCAGGGCCCAAACCATATGCAGAGGGTCCACCTCCGGATTTTTGTTGTGCAGGGCCAGCGAAACGGCCGACTCCAGCGTCTGTGTCATCTGATGTGTCAGTTTTTCCAGTATATTGTTACTCATTCTCTCCTCCTCTTCTTTCGTATCTATACAATCTTTTGGGTATATTCACGAATTTCTGTGCGTACTATATCGTAACGGGAGGCACTCCAATGCAACCTGTATTGCAATAGCCCGAGAAATTTACGCGAAAGTCCATATCGCTCGCAGCTGAGCGGCTACTTTCTCTTCGAAGCGAAAAACTCTCTCGCCATTTCGTCGAATCTCTTCATCCTCTCTCTGCCTTTGGGAAGTTTTTTTCTCAAGCTTTTCATCTCGGCGAGAAAATCCTCTACACCGTCGGGTATCTTCTCCTGAAAATAGAGGCGGATATGTTTGGCGAAGGCCGGAGAGGCACCGGAGGTGGAGAAGGCTATCGTGAGGTCTCCTCTCTTTATATAGGAGGGGAAGATGAAGTCGCAATATGCCGTATCGTCCACACTGTTTACCAGCACTCTGCCGTTTCTGCTCTCTTCGTATATCTCTCTGTGAAGCTCTATCGTATCGGTGGCCACAATCACGATATCGAAGCCCTCTATATCACCCCTGCGATATCTTCTCCTCTTCAACTCGAGCGAGTGTAGCCGGCAGAGTCTCTCGAGCTCCTCTTTCGCTTCTGCTGCCACGACCGTGATATCCCGGGTGAAGTCGAGCAGCTTCTCCAGCTTCTCCAGAGCTATATCACCACCGCCCACGAGCAGTATCTTCCTCTTTTCGAGATTGACGAAAGCCGGAAAGTATGCCATGAAGCCCCCTTTTTTCAGAAGATTATAGGATAATATCTTTATCCCGTGCTTTCTAGGTATGTGGAAGGAAGGAGGAGATTGTAAAAAGTTTGATAGCGTACAATGTCAAGTAAATACTTGTCAAAACGAGACTCTCATGAGAGTAGCGGCGCCCGAAGCGCCGGCACTCTACTTTGTGATACCCAACTCTCTGGATATTTCGAGATACTCATACTGACTCATCATCGACCACTCTCTCGCCCTCTTCATATAGGCTGTATAGTCTTCGTATATCTCTTTGAATTTCGCGTTTTTCGCGGCATAGGAGCTATAGACTTCGTCGGCCGCCTTTTTGAGCGCTTCGAGTACGGGCTTGGGGAAACGCTTGACTTTGATATCGGGATACTCACTCTTCATCTTGGACCAGGCATCTACCGAAGCGGCGAAATTCTCTATATACATATCCATAGCCGCCGCTTTCATACCCACCTCCAGCATCTTCTTGTACTCTTTCGGGAGTTTGTCGTAGGCCTTTTTGTTTACGAGAAACTGCATCTCGCTGGCCGGTTCGTGCCATCCGGTATAGTAATATTTGGCCACTTTGTGAAAGCCCATCTTGATATCCATTCCGGGCCCTACCCACTCCAGAGCGTCGATGGTGCCTCTATCGAGAGAGGTATAGAGCTCTCCGGCGGGGATGTTGGTCACATTCACACCCAGCTTCGCCATGACCTCTCCCGCAAGACCGGGGATACGCATCTTGAGCCCTTTGAGGTCCTCCACACTTTTGATCTCCTTGCGGTACCAGCCTCCCATCTGATTTCCGGTATTTCCGCCGGGATAGCTATATACGCCGAATTTGTCGTAAACCTCTTTCATATACTTCATGCCGTTTCCATAGTAGAACCAGCTATACTGCTCCGAAGGTGTCATACCGAAAGGGACGGTCGTGAACCAGACCGTATTTATATCCTTGCCTTTCCAGTAGTAGGAGCCGCTGTGGCCCATCTGATACTGTCCTCCCTTGACCATATCGAGAATTCCCAATGCCGCTTTGTGCTTCTCCTTGCCCTCTACCTTGATGATGAATTTACCTCCGCTCATCTCCTTCATCCATGCCGCCAGCTTGGCCGGGGGCGAAGCGAGAGGCGTGAGGGTGGAAGGCCAGGTTTCGGCCAGTCTCCATCTTATCTTTTTGGCACTCAGGGGAGTTGCCAGCACAAGTACGGCTCCCGCCACAGCGCTCAATTTCAGAATCTTCTTCATTTTCACTCCTTTTTAGAGAAATTTTCCTGATTTTATCCAATTGGGGCTTGAATATCGACTCGAATCGAATCCCCTCCCTTACTGCCTACCTTTTTGCTTTAAATACCATCTTCGTATCTGTTTTTTGTTCTCACTACAATAAACAGCGATATGATACACTTGCAAATAATGAATTGGATACGACACCTGCCGTATAAAAAGGTAAAATGTATGCGAAAAACTTTTCTATATATAGGCGTTCTCCTGCTGACGATAATCGTTTTCGGCGGATGCAAGAAGAGTGACGAAACACAAAAGAGCGTCCCGATCGCAAAAGGACTCGACTATTCGAGCTCCGACGAGGTGCGGACGCAAAGGGGAGAGAAGCTCTCGGACAGTAATGCCGACAATAGGAGCTCCATACGCAGATTGACGCTCGAGCATGAAGAGAGCTTGGCGCGAATCAATATGCAGCGGGAGAGAGAGCTTAAAAATATCGAACTCAAGAGAGAAGAGATGATGCTTCGCTATAAGGAGCTCGAAAAGGAAAACAGACACAAAAGAGCTTTGCAGATCGAAAGAGAGAAAGAGAGACGAAAAGCCCTCGAGTATGAAGCCAAAAAAGACTTTTATAGGAATATAACGGTCACTGTTTTACTTATATTGTTGATATTCGCCATACTCTTCTATCTGATTTTCAATAGAAAAAAAGAGTTGCAAAGCAAAATAGAAAAAGAGAAGATATTGCAGGAGGAGAGGCTTGTACGAAGTAGATTGGAGCATGAAAAAGCCATAAAAATCCTAGAGATAATAGCCGATGAAAATACCGATACGCACCTGAAGAGAGATATGGCGCTTATGTTGATGAAAAAGAGGGATAAAAAACAGGATATCGTTTTGGAATATAGAGAACCTCCACAAGAGAGGAGGGAGTAGCTCCTCCATCTCCTCCCTATCGCATCACTACTCTACTTCGGCGTCGATAACATCGTCGTCGCCCGGCTTCTGCCCAGAAGCTCCCTCTCCTGCCTGATTTCCGGCGGAGGCAGCCTGCTGTGCCAGCTGCTGGTTGAGAGTGTTGAGCTCGGCCACTTTGGCATCTATCTGCTCTTTCGTGGCGTTTTCGTCTTTTACCAGAGCTTCGACTTCGCCTGTGAGCTTCTCTATGTTGGCCTTGAGACCGGCATCCACTTTCTCACCGACCTCACTCAGAGTCTTGCGGGTCTGATGCACGAGAGCGTCGGCCTGGTTCTTGGCCTCCACGAGAGCCTTGCGTTTTTCATCTTCGGCCTTGTGGGCTTCGGCATCCTGTACCATTCTCTGAATCTCCTCTTCGCTCAGACCGGAGCTTCCGGTAATCTTGATCTCCTGAGACTTGCCGGTCGCCTTGTCCATCGCCGTAACGGTCAGAATACCGTTGGCGTCGATATCGAAGGTAACTTCGATCTGAGGCACTCCTCTGGGTGCAGGCGGGATACCGCTGAGTTCGAACATTCCGAGAGACTTGTTGTCTCTGGCGAATTCACGCTCTCCCTGCACTACATGTATGCTCACTGCCGGCTGATTGTCTTCGGCGGTAGAGAATATCTGCGACTTCTTGACCGGAATCGTCGTACCCTTCTCGATAATCTTGGTACTCACTCCTCCGAGTGTCTCTATACCGAGGCTCAGAGGGGTCACATCGAGAAGAAGTACATCTTTGACATCTCCCGTGAGGACTCCTCCCTGGATGGAGGCTCCTATCGCCACGACCTCATCGGGGTTGACCGACTTGTTGAGCTCTTTGCCGAAGTAGGCCTTGACCTTCTCCTGTACGAGAGGTACACGGGTGGAACCACCCACCATGACTACCTCTTTGATCTCGGCTTTGCTCAGACCCGATTCGGAGAGAACCTCATTGATCTTTTTGATCGTCTTCTCGACGAGATCTTCGATCAGAGATTCGAATTTGGCTCTGGTCACCTTCATCACCAGGTGCTTCGGTCCACTCGCATCTGCGGTGATGAAGGGGAGGTTGACCTCGGTCTCATTCGCCGCGGAGAGCTCTTTTTTCGCATTCTCGGCAGCCTCTTTGAGTCTCTGCAGAGCCATTATGTCGTTCTTGAGGTCGATTCCGTTGTCTTTTTTGAACTCTTCGACGATATAGTCTATGAGTCTGTTGTCGAAATCGTCTCCACCGAGGAAGGCATCTCCACCGGTAGAGAGAACCTCGACCACACCATCTCCAGTCTCGAGGATGGTCACATCGAATGTACCTCCACCCAAGTCGTAAACCGCTATATTTTCACTCTCTTTCTTGTCGAGTCCGTATGCCAGAGCGGCGGATGTGGGCTCGTTTATGATTCTAAGTACATTGAGCCCGGCTATCGTACCAGCCTCTTTGGTCGCCTTTCTCTGGGCATCGTTGAAGTATGCAGGTACGGTGATGACCGCGTCGGTCACGGGCTGTCCGAGATAGGCTTCGGCATCCTCTTTGAGCTTCATCAGGATTTTGGCCGAAATTTCCTGAGGAGTATATACCTTCCCGTCTATCTCGATGGCACAGGCACCGTTTTTGTCCGTAACACGGTACGGCAGTCTCTCTTTGGCTTCATGGGCCTTCTCTTCGTTGCACATCAGACCCATGATTCTTTTGACCGAGTAGATGGTCTTTTCGGGGTTTGTAACCATCTGTCTCTTCGCGGGATCACCGATGAGAACCTCGCCTTTGTCTGTAAACGCGACTACCGAAGGAGTCGTGTTTCTTCCCTCTTTGTTGGGTATGATTTTCGCTTCACCATTTTCATATACCGCCATCGCGGAGTTTGTCGTACCAAGATCTATTCCTATAGGTTTACTCATTTCGTCTCCTTTTTCAAATTCGTTTTTCCAAGTTCGTGCGTATTATAGTCAATCGCTACGATATCTCTTTGTGACTTAAGTCACTTTTTCGTAGCCACGATGGCCGGACGCAGAAGTCTCTCTCTCATCAGATAGCCTTTTTGCAGTACATTGACTATCTCGCCGCTCTCGTGCTCGTCACTATCGACCTGATGTACCACCTGATGGAAATTGGGATCGAATACACCCTCGTGAGCCACCTCTTCGACTCCATGCTTCTTGAGCACCTTCACGAGCTGCTCGTAGGTCAGCTTCAATCCCTCCTTTATCTTCTCCACGGCTTCATCGCCCTCTATCTGCTCCATCGAGAGCAGAGCACTTTCGAAAGAGTCGATTACACTCAGAAGATCTTTCGCGAAGGTCTCGTTCGCGAAGGAGACCGCCGTAGCCTTGTCTCTTTCGAGACGCTTCTTCATATTGTCGAATTCCGCATGAGCCCTGATATATTTATCCTTGTAAGTCTCGAGCTCCTTTCTGCAATCCTCCATCTCGTCGCTTTCAGCTTCGCCATCGCTCTCTTCCATCTGCTCCTCTTCTCTTTCCATCTCTTCGGACTTCTCCAACTCTTCGTTTTTCTCTTTTTCCATAAGCCCCCCTTTCATCTACATTCTCTGCAAAAAGCAATAGGAATTTGCAAATTTGTCGAATTATAGTCAATTGAGCAATCTTTTGTCAAGTTAGACTTAGTATATTTATTGAAGAAAGTTTAGTCAAACTATATCAAGTGTGCATCGAATAGTACTACGGAGCAGTGAAAAAGCTATTCTACGGTGACAAATCCGCCATCTATGTCGCTCGTGACAGTCTCTATCCGTATTTATGGAAAATATATTTTATCGGGGGAGTACTTCTAAAATGTGGTGAAGGTGGGGACGATGCGGCACGGGCCGCATCCGAAAAATCAGTTTCTTATTCCAAGAGACTCTTTGATAGCTACATATCTGTCGTGGTCTTTTCTGTTGAGATAACGCATAAGTCTTCTTCTCTGTCCGACGAGTTTGAGAAGTCCGAGACGGGAAGAGTGGTCTTTTTTGTTTATCTTGAGATGCTCCGTCAGATATTTGATTCTCTCGGTAAGAAGTGCTATCTGCACCTCCACAGAACCCGTATCGTTTTCACCTCTGCCGTATTTAGCGATAATTTCCTGTTTTTTCGCCGAATCCAAAGCCATTTCGACCTCCTGATTGGTAATTTTGTATTGAAGTCGAAATCATAGCGTAATAAACTGAAGAGCCGGAGAGCTTTCAGAAACAATTATTGTTATATAGAGTAGAATACTCCGAATTTAGATGAGCTTCAAGAGAGAAGAGAAGAAAGGAAAAGATGTATGCTGCTTACACGGGCCAGTGAATATGCACTACTCTCGATGGACAAGATAAGAAAATCGGATCGGCCTCTCGGCTCCGAACATCTGGCACAGGAGCTCTGCATACCCAAGAGCTTTCTTGCCAAGATACTTCAGAGTCTGGCGCGAAACGACATTCTGGAGTCCCACAGAGGTGCGCAGGGCGGCTTCTCCATCAAAAGCGATCTGGACAAGATCACCGTATATGAGATAATAATGGCGGCGGAGGGCAAGACACCATCCGTATTCGACTGCACACAGTATCGGGACAGCTGTCCGCACGGAAGCATAGGAAGCTGTTCCATATCCCCTTTTCTCGCCACCTTTCAGGGGAAAATAGACAAATTCCTCAGAGAGTTGACTCTCGAAGAGCTATTCGGAGAGTGAGCCGTATAGGGTAGCCGAAGAGGCATGGACTCCTCTTCGGCTTAGCATATAAAACTATTTCAAGGAAATCCTCTTAGATGAAAAAGATATACCACCTTTCACATATAGACCTCGACGGCTACGGCTGTCAATATCTGAGCTCCAGACTCTTCGGAGATATAAAGGCCTACAATGCCAACTACGGGCCGGAAGTGATGGCCAGACTGGAAGAGATAATCGACGATATCGCCAAAGACAGGAACTCCGTGGCACGGGGCGGAGAGTATCTGATTCTGGTGACCGACCTAAACCTCAGTACCAAAGAGTCTAACTGGCTCGAAAAAGAGGCCCTCTCCCTCGGAGCCTCCATCCAGCTTCTGGACCATCACGCCACAGGGGCTTCGGCGGCCGAACGCTTCGCCTGGTACTACCTCGATACGCAGAGGTCGGCGACGAAAATCACCTACGACTGGCTCAAAAAGCACTACGACTTCGACGAAGAGGGGATATACGAAAAGATAGTGGAGGCGATAGACGCCATCGATATATGGAAGAGTGAAAGCCCCTATTTCGAATATGGCAAGGTGATGCTGGGGATGATAAGCGGAGCCAGGGAGCTCAACAGAATACTTTTCCCCGATGAGGACAGAGCTTTCAAGCTGAGCCTGATAGAGAGTGCGAAGGAGATTATAGAGAACTATCCCCTGCAGGAGGCCCCTATAGTCCTCGACGATATGCTCCATGCCCGAAAAAAGAACTTTTTCCGCAGAGGAGAGAACGACACCAAGGACAATCTGGTGGTCGCCTATGTGACCGAACTTCTGGGAAAGAAAAAAGAGTCTATGAGTATCATATACAGAGGATATAGAGGACTGCTCGGCTACAATGTGGGCAATACATCTCTCATAGGCAACGCTTTTTTGCTGGACAATCCGGATTACGACTTCTATATGGATGTCAATTCGAGAGGAAATTTCAGCCTCAGGAGCAACGACAGACTCGATGTATCCAAAATGGCTCAGGAGATAGGCAACGGCGGCGGACACCCCAACGCGAGCGGAGGCAAGATAGAGAACTATCGAGACTCCTTCGTATATGCCGATTTGAAGAGTTTCATACAGAACTATATAGATGAGAAGACACAGGATGAGAACCGGGCGTAAAGCCGGAGAGTGACGGGGAGGGACGATGGCCTATATAGATCTCTACGATATAGACAAACAGTACGATGTCAAACTGATATTCAAAGAGATGGATTTCCATCTCGAAGCGGGTGAGAGGGTGGCTATAGTCGGTGCCAACGGTTGCGGCAAATCGACGCTGATGAAGATAGCCTTCGGCTCCGAAGAGCCCGATGCGGGCAAGAGGGTGACGGACCGCTCCATAGAGATAGCGATGCTCTCCCAGCAGCCCCGTTTCGAAAGCGGTCTGAATGTGGCTCAGGCGATAGAGTCCCAGCTGGTGGAGCTCAAAGAGGCGCAGAGACGCTACGAGAGGCTGAGTACTCTCATAGCCGAAAACCCCGACGATGGCTCACTGCTTGCCGAGCACGAAAAGATATCGGCCTTCCTCGACCACCACAACGCCTGGGATTTGGGGGCGAAGATAGAGAGGGTACTACAGGAGTTCAAACTCAAAGAGTACGAAGATAGACTCGTAGCCACCCTCTCCGGAGGCGAACAGCGCCGTGTGGCTCTGGCATCTCTGATTCTGAAAAAGCCCGATGTGCTGATGCTCGACGAGCCGACCAACCATCTGGATGTATATATGGTGGAGTTTCTCGAAGATATACTTCTCAAGGAGAACTTCACCCTCCTTTTCATCTCCCACGACAGATACTTCATCGACAGAGTGGCGACACGGATAGTGGAGGTGGAGGAGCACTCGCTCGTAAGCTACAAGGGCGGTTACGAGAGCTTTTTGAAACAGAAAGAGCTCAGACTCGCATCCATGCGCAAAGAGCACGAAAATCTCATCCGCCTGCTCAAAAAGGAGGAGGAGTGGCTCAGCAGAGGCGTACAGGCGCGCCAGAGTAGAAACCAGGGACGCAAAAAGAGGGTCTTCGAGCTCAGAGAGCAGGCGAAGAAAAACCCTGCCATCATCCGCAAGATTCAAATCGAACTCGAAAGAGAGAAGCGAAGCTGGAAGGGCGAGAAGACGATGAGCAAAAAGAAGATGCTCTTCGAGATAGAGGCCCTCGGCTTCAGCATAGGGGAGAGAAGACTCATAGAGAACTTCAGCACCAGGATTGTGCAGAGAGACAAGATAGCCATCGTAGGCCCCAACGGAAGCGGAAAATCCACCCTGCTCAAGCTGCTTCTGGGCAGACTGAAGCCCGACAGCGGCACGATAAAGAGAGGAGAGGCCAAAATCGGCTATTTCGACCAGCACAGAGAGATGCTCGACGACGAACATACGCTCATAGAGACCTTCTGCCCCGACGGAGGAGACAGAGTGATCGTGGAGGGGCGCAATATGCATGTCTTCGGCTATCTCAAGAGCTTTCTCTTTCCCCGTGAATATCTCGACAAGAAGATAGGGCAGCTAAGCGGAGGAGAGAAGAACAGAGTGGCCCTCGCACTGCTCTTTACGAAACACTACGACTGCCTCATACTCGACGAGCCTACAAACGACCTCGATATACAGACCATCAATATACTCGAAGAGAAACTCCTGAGCTATCAGGGCTCGGTGATATTCGTCAGCCACGACAGATACTTCGTGGACAAGATAGCCCAAAAACTGCTCATACTAAGAGGTGACGGAAGTGTGGAGGAGTCCCACAGCGCATATAGCGAATATCTGGAGATAGAGAAGGAGCTCAGGAGTCTGGACAATTTCGAAAAAGAGCTGAAAAAGAGCGAAAAAGAGCCTCCCCGCAGCAAAAAGCGCAACAAACTGAGCTACAAAGAGAAGAGAGAACTCGAAAGCCTCCCCTCCCTCATAGAGGAGCTCGAGGCGAAGATGGATGAGCTCGAAGCCTGCCTCGCAGACCCTGAATGCTACAACGAAAAGGGTCTCTCCAGCATCGGGGCCGAGCTCGAAGAGCTACGAAAAAAATATGACGACTCCAGCGAAAGATATCTCCAACTCCTCGAACTCGAAGAGGAGCTGGAGGGGAGTTGAAAGGGCTCTATAGTTTGATTGTATGAATACTTTCATATCTATAGCCCGATATCTTTCAATAGTATGACACCAAAATGTAGCACCAACTGCGCAGATATCTCAAAATGACATATTTTTAGGCCTTTTTCCCATATCCTGCGAAAATCCACCTATCGGATATCCAGAGGCGATATCCGTACTTGTTGCTAGGATGTCGCCTCATACCCATAAAGTTTTCCTCCCGCGTAGGTCGCAATCGTCGATTGTAACGCACAGCTGTACGGCACGCAAAATATCTGCATAGTATTTTTGGTTGTTCAGAGGAACTCCCCCCCTTTCCATCGCTACATAGGTCACGCCGATATAGTGGCGAAACTGGTTCTGCCGGGCGTACCGTTTCAAGAAAAGATCAAGCTCCACTTCCCCGCTCTCAAATCCCTCGATGAGTTCCTCTCTTCGGAACTTTCAGATCTCAATCTACATCCAGAAGCGCTTTCAGACGGAGGATCGATTCTTTTTCCTCCGCGGTGAGGAGGTGCCCCAGCTTTCGTGATCGACACTGATCCGTACTGGGACGATCTCGCTACCGAAGAGATCTTCGAGCGCCGAAGAATAGTGGTCGAGGGCGCTTTGGATCAAAAATCCCTCTTTGAGGCCATGCGCCAAGGCGTACCGCTCCATCCGCTCTTTTACATCCTTTTCGATATAGGCCAAAATCTATACCACCATAATCACCTCCTTTTTTCTGCTGTTTTATAGAAAATCAAAATAGGATGAAATCTTCTTTGCGGGAAAGAAAGAGATGTCGAAGCGAATCATCGGAGTATCCTTCACGCTTCTGGTTTAGAGCCGACCTTTGCTATGGCTTGCGTGCCACTTTTGTACCGCAAGAGAGAGATGAAACATCCGGCAAAGTCGAAATAATGTATGATATTGCAATAAAGAAGTGACCACCTCTTTATAAGCAGTTCTACAAAGTCGGTCGAAGCATACAGTCACAAAGAAAAAAGGAGAATTGGCATGACCCCCGCCATCGAAGAAAAGCGCCTCCAGCAAAACGCTATCGAACTGCTTAGACGCATGGGCTACACCTACATATCGCCCGAAGAGATGGCGCGTTATCGTGACTCCGACGCGCAGGTGGTGCCGAGGGATATTTTGCGCGAGCGCTTGGCGGCGCTAAACAGCTACGAATACAGAGGCCAAACGCACCGTTTCGATGAAAAGAGGCTCAGCTCTGCCATCGACGACATCGAAACACTGCCCAAAGAGCTGGTGGAGATAGGGGTGAGACACGATGGATGATGTACGCATAGTCAAAAAGGCGATCAAACATATCTATCTCAGAGTCAAACCCGACGGTGAAGTGGTATTGAGCGTACCGCAGCATCTAGGCGAGGGAGAGATAGAACGCATACTTCGCAAAAGAGCCGACTGGATAGCGAGGCAGAGGGAGCGCTTCGCCTCCTCTCCCAAAAGAGTGGAGCCGGAGTATGTCAGCGGAGAGAATATCCGCTATCTGGGGCGCAACTACCGGCTGAAAGTGATAGAGTCGAGCGAGGAGAGAGTCGCACTCCAGAGAGGAAAGTTACACCTCTTCGTTCAAGACAGCAGGCACAAGCGCATCAAAAAGGCGCTGATAGAGAGCTGGATGCACGCCAAGGCGGAGCACCATTTCGCCCTAGCGCTGGAGCGTTTCGCTCCCCTGGTGGAGGGACGCCCCTATCGACTGCGTATCCGCAGTATGAAGAGCCGCTGGGGGAGCTGCAATCCGCGTACGGGAAACATCACCCTCAATCTGCAACTGATAGAAAAACCGAAAATCTGCATCGAATATGTGGCGCTGCACGAATTGACACATCTCATATACCCCAACCACGGACAGGGATTCCACAGCTTCATGACTCTGCATATGCCCGACTGGAGAGAGCGCAAGAGAGTCCTGGAGGAGCATTGAGGGTAGAGTCGTGTACCCCTCCTCCTCTCTCTGAAGGCCCTGAATCTGCAAGCGGAGAGATACACCAAACTCCCCATCCATTTTTGGATATCACAGCTTGAAAATAGAATAGTCAGCACATATCGGGAACTTTTGAAGAAGATAGAAAAGGAGCGCGGTTCGGCCGACTCTCTCCAGCACTCACTGCGGATGGCACTGCCGCAACAGCCCATCTCCCGCCAAACACTCCCCCATCTTCGAGATTCTACTGAAAGAGCGCCCCACCGATACCAAAGCTTTCCGACTCTTCTTTCACAATCTCATGCTTGCCGCCAGCGAACTGCAAAAGAACAGAGCGAAGCTCGAACTCCTCCGCATACACCATTACGGTACGAAATAGATATCTCTCTGTCTCCAAAGCTCATATATCCATTCCCAATGAGGACATTGGGAACGAGGAGACATGCTGATCTCCATCCTCAATCTTTTCGTGAGGCATTACGCAATCGTAATGAGGAATATTTTTTAAAAGCGTCGAGTTCTATAGGTCGGGAATATTACCCCGATATTGGGCTCGGCAATCTCGTATCGTCATGGCATTCGGCGCAAATATGCCGTATGAGGCAGATGTCGCATCAGCGATTGC
>CAJXJF010000042.1 GCA_913054475.1 uncultured Nitratifractor sp. | reverse complement strand
ATACTGCATATAAAGTTTTTTTTCGGCGACTAAAGTCGCCGCCCCTGAAGAGTTGTAATCGTCTCGGGGTCGCGACTTTAGTCGCGGATTTAACATCGAAGTCTATACGGGCTGGCTATCGCTTTGAAAAGCAGAAGTCCATCTATCATCTGCGCGGGGCTGAAGCCTCCGATTCCCTAAGCTGTTGGGTGGTATGGTGGAAATAAGTGTCGGTATATCGATATGGGCCTCGCCCTTCGCGGGTTTGGCCTCTATGATTTTGGATATATGGCTACTGCTGTGGAGGGGCTACGACGACAACATAGCCGTTGGGGGCGGGTTTGTAGTATGTCACACCCTCGCCCTCATCTCCGCTGCCTGCATTTGAGAGAAGATAGAGATATCGGAAGAGACTCCGTCGGCTCCGATATCGTACTCTATTGTCGGACTGATGAGAGCGAGGGCCGAAAAAGCCAGTGCGTATCCGAGTAGAGTGGGGAGAGATCCGTTCTTTTTCATTTTTCTTCCTTTTTCTGAACTGAGAGAGTGGCCGGATGGTCGCCATCGGCGAGAAAGGCTCTGTAGAGGTCGCTTCCGACCACCTTGTAGGCTATCGAATCGTCGAAGTGCTCATCGAGCCTGATACCTCCGATGATAGCCACGGGATGTACGGAGGATCGAGCCATATCCAGCAGTCTTTCGCCCGAGACATTTACCGAATCTTTGGTGACGCTCTCTCTGTAGGCACCAAGACCGATATAGTCTATATCGAGAAGATTGGCTCTCTCTATCTCTTCGAGATTGTGGGTGGATAGACCTAGGGTGAACTCCGTGCCAAACTCCTTTCGCAGAATCTTCACAGCTTCGGCGAAATCGTGCGAAATCTCCTCCATATCCTCTTGGCCGAGATGCAGGCCGTCTGCCATATGTGCCGCTTCTATGCTGTCGTTTACGATGATTTTGCCCGAAAAGTTTCTGCCAATGGCGGCGATATCCTCTTCGAACTCTTTGATATCGCCGTTTTTGTTTCGATATTGCAAGATGGGTATGGAGAGTTTTTCGCAAAAGAGAGCCATCTCCTCGATAGCTATGCAGAGCCTATGCAGAGAGTCTCTGTCGAGTAGGGCGTATAGGCTTGTCAAGTCACTCCCCGGTAAAGAGTCTCATGAATCGGACTATGCTCTCTTTCATATCGTTTCTGTCCACGACCATATCTATGAGACCATGTTCGAGCAGAAATTCCGAGCGTTGGAAACCTTCGGGAAGGTCGGCGCCGATAGTCTGCTTGATGACCCTCTGTCCGGCGAAACCGATAAGTGCTCCCGGCTCGGCCATTATTATGTCTCCAAGCATGGCGAAGGAGGCACTCACTCCCCCCATAGTCGGGTCGGTTAGGACTGAGATGAAGGGGAGTCTCTTTTCGTGCAGTTTGTGTAGGGCTGCGGAGGTCTTGCTCATCTGCATGAGAGAGTAGGTACTCTCCTGCATTCTTGCTCCTCCGCTTGCGGAGACTATCACCACCCCGCAGCGTTTTTCTATGGCTCTTTTTACCGCTCTTACAATCTTTTCGCCCTCTACCGAGCCGAGACTTCCGCCCATGAAGGCAAAATCGAAGACTACGAGCTCGACAGGTATCGAATCCATCGTGCAGCTTCCGCTAAGAACCGAGGATGTCCTTCCTCCCGTTTTGTTCTTCCCCTCTTCTATACGCTTTCTATAACTCTTCTTGTCCACGAATTTCAGGGGGTCTATCGGGGTGAGATTGGCATCTTTCTCTTCGAAACTCCCCTCGTCGGCGAGTATGGCTACCCTTGTCTTCGCATCTATTCTGAAATGATGGGCACACTTCGGACAGACATTGTTTTTGGCTTCGACCTCTTTGTAGTACATCAGAGAGAGACACTTGGGACACTTCACCCAGTGGCTTGGTGCATCGTTCTTCTGAGACTGCTTCCTCATGCCGCTAAAAAGACTGCCGAAATTCATGACCACTCCTTACTTAGTGCGTTTGTGATTGCATATGATATCGAAAAGCTTCGAATCTATATTGTAGGTATGAGTTTTCTCACCATAGCCCTGGCAGCCTCTCTACCGTCTCGGACGGCAGTTACCACGAGGTCGGCACCTCTGTGGCAGTCTCCGCCCGCATAGATTCCGGCTCTTGTGGTTTCGTAGTTTTCATCGACCACAATGCCGCCCCATCTGTCGGTCTCTATACCATTTTCGGCCAAGAAAGGGTAGGGGACCGGATCGAAACCGAGAGCGAAAATGACGATATCGGCATTTACGGTAAAGTCGCTTCCAGGGATCTCTTCGACCCTCTGGCGTCCGCCTTCGTCGGGCTCAGCGAGTCTCGTCTTGACCATTCTTATTGCGACTACTTCACCCTTTTCGTTTTTGAGAATCTCCTTGGGAGAGGCGTTGAATTCGAACTCTATCCCCTCCTCTTTGGCGTTGATATACTCTTTGCGGCTTCCGGGCATATTGTGGACATCGCGTCTGTATAGACACTTCACGCTCGCAGCTTTCTCTCTCAGGCTGGTACGCACACAATCCATGGCGGTATCGCCGCCGCCGATGACTACGACATTCTTGTCTTTTACCTCTATGGACTTTTCTCTCTCTTCGCCGAAGAGTTTTTTCTGTATATCCACGAGAAAATCCATAGCCAGATAGCAGCCCTTGGCATCCTCCGCATTGATTCCGGGGCGTCTCCCTTTCGTCGCACCTACGCCTATGAAGAGGGCATCGAATTTTTCCAAGAGTGTATCGAAGCCTATATCCTTGCCGACTTCGGTATTTTGATGGAATATGGCTCCCTCTTCTTTGAGTATCTCTATTCGACGCTCCACGACCCTTTTGTTGAGCTTGAATCCGGGAATACCGTAGGTGAGCAGACCGCCTGGTCTGTTCTGTTTGTCGAAAATCTCCACATCCACACCCTCTCTGAGGAGGAAGGTGGCGGCCGAAAGACCGGCAGGACCAGCACCGATAATCGCTACTTTCTTACCGCTCTTTTCCTTGGAAAATTTGGGTCTAAGCCCCCTTTTGAAACCTTCTTCGCTTATGTAGGTCTCTACCGAACCGATAGTTATGGCTCCATAGCCGTCGTTTAGGGTACAGCTCCCTTCGCATAGACGGTCATGGGGGCATATCCGGCCCATCACTTCGGGAAAGGGGGAGGATTCGTTGGAGAGATGGAAGGCGAACTCCAAGTCTTTGGAGGCTGTGGCTCTTAGCCACTGCGGTATGAAGTTGTGAAGCGGGCATCCGTTGTGACAGTAGGGATCACCGCACTGAATACAGCGCTCCGACTGCTCCGCCGCCTTGTCGCTCTTGAAAATCTCGTATATCTCGTCAAAATCCCTGATTCGCTCCACCACATTCCTCTTGGCCGCCTCAATGCGCTCCAGATCAAAAAATCTCAACATCTTACTCTCCCTCCTCGATCATCTTCAAAGGTCCCTTCATATCTTTGGGTCGTACCAGCCAGAAGTTGCGTATCTGTACTCTGAAGTTCTCCAGAATACAGCGGGCTCTCTTGCTACCTGTTTCGTTGTAGTAATCTTTGAGCAGCTTCTTGAGATAGTAGCGCTCTATATCGGTATCTTCCGTATCTATGCGTCTGGCTTCTACGAGCTCCTGATTGATATTTTCAACGAATTCGTGATGTGTATCGTAGACGAAGGCCGCTCCTCCCGTCATACCGGCACCGAAGTTGACACCGGTCCTTCCGAGAATGACGACCACTCCCCCCGTCATATATTCGCAGGGGTGGTCACCTGTACCTTCGACTATCGCTATGGCTCCAGAGTTTCTGACCGCGAAGCGCTCACCGACCTGTCCGGCTATATAGACCTTGCCGCCCGTGGCGCCGTAGAGACAGGTATTTCCGCCAAGCGAGAACTCCTCTCCACCTTTGTCGCCCGTTATCACGATGCGTCCGCCGTTCATACCCTTGCCTATATAGTCGTTTCCGGCTCCGTGGACATGTATGCTTATACCGTTTATCAGGAATGCACCCAGTGACTGCCCGGTCGTTCCCTTGAGTCTGATATCTATCGTCTTGTCGGGGAGTCCCTTGTCTCCGTAATATTTGGCCACGACTCCCGAAATGTAGGTACCGAAGCTTCGGTTGAGGTTGCTTATCTCCCTCTCCACGACCACATTGTCGGCGGGATGCTTGATTGCCGGCATCACCTCTTTGAGAATCTCTTTTTCGAATTCGTTTTTGTCGAAAGGCTCGTTGCTCTTCACCTGACAGGTATCCGGCCCGTCGAGTCTTATGAGTAGGGAGTCAAAATCGAACTTTTTCGCGAATTCGTCGTCGATGACTTTGAGCAGGTCGGTGCGTCCTATGATCTGCTCGAGAGAGCTGTATCCAAGCGAGGCAAGAATCTCTCTGACATCTTCGGCGATGAGTCTGAAGTAGTTCATGACTCTCTCTACCGAACCTTCGTAGTGCTCTCTGAGCTTCTTCTCCTGTGTGGCAATACCGACCGAACAGCGGTTGAGATGGCATATTCTGAGGATTTTACATCCAAGAACAGTCAGAGCACCGGTACCGAAGGCGTAGCTTTCGGCGCCGAAGATGGCGGCTTTCACGATATCCATACCAGTCTTGAGACCTCCGTCCGTTTCGAGGGTGACGAATTTTCTAAGGTCGTTCGCCTTCAATGCGTTGTGAGCCTCCGCGAGGCCGAGCTCCCAGGGGTTGCCCGCAAATTTGATGGAACCTATCGGGGCTGCTCCGGTACCTCCGTCGGCACCAGAGATGATTATCTTATCCGCATAGGCTTTGGCGACACCGGCCGCAATCGTCCCCACTCCCGCTGTAGAGACGAGTTTGACGGCTATTTTGGCCTCGGGGTTGATCTGCTTGAGATCGAAAATGAGCTGTGCTAGATCCTCTATCGAATAGATGTCGTGATGCGGCGGAGGCGAGATGAGTGTGATTCCCGGAATCGTATGTCTGAGTCTGGCTATGAGAGGAGAGACCTTGTGGCCGGGGAGCTGTCCACCCTCGCCGGGCTTGGCACCCTGAGCTACCTTTATCTGCAACTCTTCGGCACTTCGCAGATAGGCGGGCGTCACTCCGAATCGCCCCGAAGCTATCTGCTTGATTTTGGAGTTTTTGATAGTCTTGAATCTCGAAGCCTCTTCTCCACCCTCACCAGAGTTGCTCCTACCGCCAAGTCTGTTCATGGCTTCCGCGATACACTCGTGCGCTTCTGGAGAGATGGAGCCCAGAGACATGGCGGCGGTGCAGAATCTTTTGAAGATATCTTCCAGAGGCTCCACCTCTTCGAGCGCTATGGGCTCTTTGTCGCTTTTGAATTCGAAAAAGTCTCTTATGAATTTCTTATCCCTCTTCTCTATCCTGTTTTTGAGTATGGAGTAGTCCTCTTTTTTGCCACTTATCGAGGCTCGATGTATGGCGTGTACGGTGGCCGGGGAGAAGTCGTGATACTCGCCGCCATCGAGATATTTGTAGAAACCGCCGATATTTATGGGGAATATCCTGTTGGATGTCCCTATCTCGAAAGCCTCCATATGGAATCTTCTGATTCTCTTCTCTATATCGTCGTATCCCAGTCCCCCAAGCAGCACATTGGCACCGGGGAAACAGTCACGGCTTATCTCTTCGCCCAGTCCGAGAATATCGAAGAGCATGGAGTTTCGATAGCTCGATATGGTGGAGATACCCATCTTCGACATAATCTTGAGCAGACCGGCGTTTATCGCCTTTCTCGCCTTTTTGAGTATGGGAGCCATATTTACATCGGGGTCTTTGCGCCTCTCGCTCATGGCTATGGTCTGGAAGAGCATATAGGGGTGAATCGCCGCCGCACCGAAGGCGAGCAGAGCGGCCGCCGAGTGGGAGTCGTAGACCTCTCCGGTGACACAGACTATACTCACGAGATGTCTAATTCCAGCTTCGAGCATGGCGTTGTTGAGCCGTCCGACCACCATGAGCATCGGGATGAGCATCGTATCGGCATCGAGTACATGGTCGTCGAGAATTATCGTACGGATTTCGTCGTTTTTGATATCGTCTATGATTCTCTCCACAAGTTCGTCGAGGCTCTTTTTCAGATCGTTTTTGAAGCCTGTGTAGTATCGTCTCGCTCTGTATGCCGGGTCGTATTTCGGGTTTTTGCTGTCGCCAAACTCTTCGAGGATTATGAGCTTCTCGTAGGAGAGTATGGGGGAGACGGTTTTGAGTCTCTTGGCGTGTTCGGCATCTTCCTTCAGTACATTTCTGATTTCGCCAAATCCCGTATTGAGACTCATCACCACCCGTTCACGGATGGGATCGATCGGCGGGTTGGTCACCTGGGCGAACTTCTGCCTGAAGAAGTCGGTGAAGTTTCTCTGTTTGTCCGAGAAGGCGGCCAGAGGCGTGTCGTCTCCCATCGATGCCGTCGCCTCCTTGCCCTCTTTTACCATAGGTTCTATAACCTGCTCTATCACCTCCAGAGTGATGTTGAAATATCTCTGGCGCGCCTCCATCACTTCGTTGGCGGGAACCTCTATGGTGGAGAAGGGGTCGTCCATATGCTCCTGGAGATAGACCATACTCTCGTTGAGCCACTTGCTGTAGGGCTGGCGGTGTTTCAGATAGTCGTCTATATCGTCACTCTTGAGGACGGTGCCGTATTTGAGGTCGACACCCATCATCTCGCCCGACTGCAGGCGGCCTCTTTCGACAATCTCTTCGTCGGGTATCTGCAAGACCCCGTATTCGGAGGCGATCAGCAGTCTATTGTCTTTGGTGATTATATATTTGGAGGGTCGCAGGCCGTTTCTGTCCAGAACACATCCTATATATCTGCCGTCGGTGATACTGACTGCCGCGGGGCCGTCCCACGGCTCGAAGCATGTGCTGGTAAATTCGTAGAACGCTCTCAGGTCAGCATCCATATGGGGGGCGTTTTGCCAAGGAGCGGGAATGACCGCTCTGGCGGCCTTGAAGAAATCGACACCGTTTACTCTGAGAAATTCGAAGAAGTTGTCCAGACTCGCGGAGTCGCTCATGCCTTCTTGAATAATCGGATAGAGCCTTTCGAGCTCCTCCTTGGTGAAAACATCGCTCTGGATGGCTTCGAATTTGGTTCGTACATTGAAGCGGTTGGCGGTTATGGAGTTTATCTCCCCGTTGTGCGCTATCATCCTGAAGGGTTGGGCCAGTTTCCACTGGGGGAGTGTGTTGGTGGAGAATCTCTGGTGGAAGAGGCAGAAGGAGATTTCGAAATTCTCGTCCTGCAGGTCCTTGTAGAACTCTTTGATGTGCGTAGGCATCACCAGACCTTTGTAGGAGACGACACTGCTGGAGAAGGAGGGTATATAGAACTTCTCGCTCTCTTTCATCGCATTCTCTATCTCTCTTCTGGATAGATACAGAAGTGCATCGAAGCGGCGTGTACCCATCAGTGAATTGGGTGAGACGAAAATCTGGGTGATTTTGGGGAGAGTCGATAGCGCCTGCTCGCCCAGGGCGTTGGTATCTATCGGTACCTCTCTTCGGAAATCTATGCGAAGATCGTTGTTTTCGCATATCTCTTGTATTTTGATAAGCTCGTCCTCGTCACTGTGAAAGATCATAGCCACACCGTAGAGCTCGGGAAGGGTCACTCCCTCTCTCTCCGCCATTATGGAGAAGAACTTCTTCGGAATGGAGAGTAACAGTCCGCTGCCATCCCCGGTCTTGCCGTCGGCTGCGATAGCTCCTCTGTGCATCATTCTCGAAAGCGCCTGCACCGCATCATCGAGATTCTTGTGTGATGGTTTGTTGTCTATGGACGCGAGCAGTCCGAAACCGCAATTGTCCTTGAAGGAGGTGAAAAGATCTCTCATAAGCTAACCTTAATCTTTATTTTAGTAGGGTTTGTCAAACCTCAAAAGTACTGGATTTTATCCAAAAAGCGGTTAAAAGACGATGAAAAAGAGATGGGGAGTATGGCGCGAGGGTGAAGGGCTTCATATTGTCACTAAGAAGAGTCGGCAACGAAGATATGATAGTCACGCTTCTATCCGAAAAGAGTCTGATGAGACTCTATCGATTTTACGGCGCGAGACACTCTATCCTCCAGTTGGGATATCTCATAGATTTCGAGGTCGAGGAGAGCGCTTCGGGTTTTCTGCCCAGACTCAGACATGTCACGCACATCGGCTTTCCGTGGCTCTACAGACGCAACAGACTGGCACTGTGGCACTCTTTCGTAAAAATCTTCGAAGCCCATCTAAGAGATACGGAGGAGCTCGAGCCCTTCTACTTCGATACCCTTCTCGACGCCGCCCGTAGATGGGAGAGGCAAAATCCCCACAGAGTCGTCTGCGAAAAGTATATATCCATACTGAAGCACGAAGGCAGACTCCACTCTTTCGAGAGATGCTATATATGTGAAAAGGGGCTCGGGGAGAGAGTCTCTTTGATGAGAGCCTTCATACCGGCCCATCCAGAGTGTATATATGCATCCTCCTTCGATAGAGGGAAGATAGAGGACTTTTTCGAATGCGGCAAAAGCACCTGGCTCGAAGACGATGAGGTGGAGGCTCTTTGCAATCTCGCCCTGAAGGGTCTGTAGATTTTTTATCCCTGTTTTTCGCTTCTGGCTACAACTGTGCAATCATTTTGCATATTTTGGAGCTATTCAAAATTGAGAGTAGCTCTCGTGTTGCGATATCTTCGTTTGCCATATCGTTTTTTCTATTGCAAAAATATCTACAAAAACTAAAACTCTTTGGATAGAATACAGCATTTCCGGCCAATAGAGAGTACGGGAGATATATTCATATAGGATAGACCAGAGAGGAGATTTGTAGATGATCGTTCCCATACGACTCAACCCGGTAGCCCCGAAAGCATACGATATAGTCATAGATTCGTTACCGAAACTCGATTTCGATACGAAAGTGGCCATAGTCACCAATCCTACGGTGGCCGCCTTGCATCTGGAGAGAGTCATGGCCTCCATAGAGGCGCCGCAGATAGAGGTGGTGGAAGTCCCCGACGGAGAGGAGTACAAAAATATGGATACACTCCTTTCGATACTCGATAGCCTTTTCGAAAAGCGCTTCGACAGAAAGTCGCTTCTAATAGCGCTCGGTGGCGGCGTGATAGGAGATATGACGGGTTTTGCTGCCAGTATCTATCAGCGCGGTATAGATTTCATACAGATACCGACGACACTGCTGAGTCAGGTCGATGCGAGTGTAGGGGGCAAGACGGGAGTCAACAACCGTTTCGGCAAAAATCTGATAGGGAGTTTCTATCAGCCCAAGGCGGTCTATATAGACCCGGATTTTCTCAAAACACTACCCGAGAGAGAGTATGCCGCCGGTATTGCGGAGATAGTCAAGATGGCGGTTATGTTCGATGCGGAGTTTTTCGACTTTCTCGAAGAGAGCGATTTGAAAAGCCCAGATAATGTGGAGAGGATGATAGCCCGCTCCGTATCTCTGAAGGCCGAAGTGGTCAATATGGACGAGAAGGAGGCGGGGATAAGGGCCGTCCTCAACTATGGACACACTTTCGGCCATGTAGTCGAGAATGAAACCAGCTATAGCAGATATCTGCACGGTGAAGCGGTGGCTATAGGTATGGTGATGGCCAATATGCTCGCTGTGGAGCTCGGACTTCTGAGTGAGGAGGAGGCTGAAAGGGTGCGCAGGCTTCTGGAGAGAAACTCTCTGCCCACCCGATATCGTATAGAAGATGGCGAAGAGTTCTACGAGCACTTTTTCCTCGACAAGAAGAGCATGAATGGTAAGATAAAGTTCATACTGCCCGGAGGCTCCATAGGCAGCCACAGGATAGTCGAAGATCTACCGAAAGATGTCGTAATGAAGGTCCTCGACAAGATGGCTGGAGCTTAGGATGTCGCGAAAGTTCTTCTCCATAGTGTCGGCTCTGCTTCTGATGGTCGGACTCTGCTTCGCACACAACGGTAGTGGTATTGAAAATTTGCGCACAAAAGAGAGTCACGCAGTCGTCGCAAGCGCCTACGGCAAAAGCAGAGTGGATGAGATGATGCGCAAACTCTCGCGCATAGAGAGTGAGACCGACAAGGGCAATGTCTGGACCAAAGTCTATAGCAACTATCGTACATATCAGACGCTCAAGGCCAGACAGGAGAAGATTTTGGCGAAGATATATTTGCTGCGCAGCCTCAAAGAGCCTACACCAGAGCAGAAAAAGGAACTCGAAAGCTATCGTATAGAGTACAAGACCAACGAGGGCAAACTGCAACTGCTCAAGGAGTTTCAGGACGACCCTTTCAAAAAACTGCTCGAACCCCCTAAAATCAAAGATGCTCCCAAAATCGGAAATCCGATAGCCATCATCTCGGCCATATCCTATATCAAACAGCTCAAAAGCGAGCAGAGCAACTACAAAGCGAGATTCGAAACACTCAAAAACACGATAGAGCAGATGAAAGAGGAGCTTCGACTGCTGAAATCTCTTCTGAAATACCAACCCTCTTCGAAGGAACTCAAGAAGAGACTGAAGGGCTTGGAGAAGGAGATAGAGACTCTCGAGCCGACATTGGAGATTTTCAAAACGACCAAAGAGGTTTACGACAAAAAGGTCGAAGAGATAGTGGTCGATATGAACAAACAGATAAAAAGAGAGGCGGAGAAGGCGGCTACCATAGGGGGAGTACTCATCTTCTTCTTCTCTCTCTTTCTGCTCTTCAAATATCTGGTGCGCCGCTATATGTCCGACAAGGAGAGTTTCTATATCATAAACAAGGCGAGCAATATCCTCTTTTTCACCATTCTGGTATTGACTCTGCTCTTCGCATATATAGAGAATGTAAGCTATCTCATAACGATAATGGGTTTTGCATCCGCAGGTATCGCCATCGCGATGAAGGATTGGTTCATGTCGGTGATGGGATGGTTTTCGATAGTCCTGGGAGGTACCATACATGTGGGAGACAGAGTCAAGTTTGTCAGAAACGGTACGGAGTATGTGGGAGACATAGTGGATATATCTATGCTCAGAATGACCATGCAGGAGGATATCACACTGACGACCTATATGCACAATAGACGCTCGGGCCGTATGATATTCATCCCCAACAACTATGTATTCACGGATATGATAGCCAACTATTCGCACTCCGGGCTCAAGACCGTATGGGATGGTATAGATTTCATGATAAGCTTCGACTCCAATGTCTCCAAAGCTGTATCCATCGCCAAGGAGGTGACGAAGAAGTACTCCAAGGGATATACCGATATCACCAGAAAACAGCTCAACAAACTCAGAAGCAGCTACCACCTTAAAAACACCAATGTCGAGCCCCGTATATACTCCTTTATCGAAGAGTACGGCATCAAGATAAGCGCATGGTATCTGACCAACGCATACGCCACGCTGACACTCAGAAGTACGATATCCATGGAGATTATAGAGAAGATACAGGCCGAAGACGATATCAGGATAGCCTTTCCCACGCAGTCTCTCTATATGGAGAGAAAGAGGGATTCGCTTGTGAAGATAGATCAAGAGTCCGGCCCCCGGAGCGGTGGCGACGAGGAGATGCGGGTATGAAGAGACAGAAGGTCCACTTCAAGACATTCGGATGCAGGACGAACCAGTTCGATACGCAGGTGATGATGAGCAGGCTCGAAGATTACGAGCTCGAAAACGATGAGAGCAGAGCCGATATAGTGATAGTGAACTCATGTACCGTAACCAACGGTGCCGATGCCTCCGTCAGAAGATATATCAACTCCCTGAAACGGAAAAATCCCGATGTCAGAGTGATACTCACCGGTTGTGGAGCCCACTCCAAAGGTGAGGAGTTTTTCGAAAAAGGGGCTGTATTTGGAGTGATGGGACACTCGGAGAAGGAGAAGATAAACGAGATTCTCAAACGGCCGGAAAGATTTTGCGAAATAGGGGATCTGGAGCATATAGATTCGACTATAGTGGAGAATTTCAGAGGCAAGAGCAGAGCCTTCATCAAGATTCAGGAGGGTTGCGATTTTAGATGCAGCTACTGCATTATCCCTTTCGTACGGGGGAATGCCAGAAGTCACGACGAAGAGAAGATTCTGCTCCAAATAGAGAGACTCGCCTCGAACGGTTTCGGAGAGTTCATACTCACAGGTACCAATGTGGGAAGTTACGGAAGAGACAGAGGCAGTTCCATGGCGAAACTGCTCAAGCGCATCTCGGCTCTCAGAGGTGTAAGAAGGATCAGAATCGGTTCTCTCGAGCCCATGCAGATAGATGAGGAGTTCATGGAGATACTCGACGAAGAGTGGATGGCGAAACATCTGCATATAGCTCTGCAGCATACGAGCGATCGGATGCTGGAGCTGATGAACAGAAGAAACAGCTACGATGAGGATTTGAAACTTTTCGAAGAGATTGCATCGCACGGATATGCGCTGGGGACCGATTTCATCGTGGGACATCCCGGAGAGGGTGAGAGTGAGTGGAGAGAGGCGATACAAAGAGTGGAGCAGCTGCCTCTTAGCCATATTCACGCTTTCACATACTCTGGAAGAGACGGCACCGCCGCCGTTAAAATGGGAGAGGGAGTCCGTGGAGATATTGCCAAAAAGAGACATTCGCAACTCACAAAGCTGATAAAAAAGAAGAATCTCCTCTTCAGAAAAGAGCATAGAGAGGGGCTGAATGTACTTGTGGAGAGCGGGCGCGACGGACTATATCTGGGCTATGATCAATATTACAACAGAGTCAGGATAGAGAGTGGGGAGGATTTGACTCACTGCTGGGTGACTCTCAACGATGTGGAGGTCGGTGATGATATCAACTTCTACCGTTTTTGAGAAGAAGAGGCTGAGTATAGTGGCGCTTACGGCACTGCTGCTGCTGTCTGCCATACTCTATATATCTCTGCGGGACGACTCGCACACGATAGATAGTTCGCAACTCGAGATTCTGCTATCCAAAAATCTGATAGAGAGAGTCGAAATCAAAGAACCATATCTCTATATCTCCACGAAGAGACATAGATACAAAATAGCTTCGAGTGTCGTGGATATGAGGAGTCTGGCCAAAAGATATCCCATAGAGTACAGAGACGAATATCTCGGCAGAGTCGTGGTTTTGACGATACTGCTTCTGATGGCTTTCGTACTCTATTTTATACTGCGCCGTCGTCTGCGCAACGCAAGGATATTCGAAAGCGTTCCCGAGCTTGAAAAGGAGGAGCCCGCAAACGGAGTGCAGAGTGCTTCCATACAGGCCATACGCTCGGATGTCACCTTTTCGGATCTGGCCGGTATGAACGAGGCCAAAGAGGAGCTTGCCGAGATAATAGATTTTTTCGAAAATCCCTCCAGATATCTGGCGATGGATATAAGAGTCCCGAAAGGGGTGCTTCTGGCGGGACCTCCCGGAGTGGGCAAGACACTTCTGGCCAAAGCGGTGGCAGGAGAGGCGGGTGTACCCTTCTTCTATCGCTCGGGGGCCGATATCGTGGAGCTCTATGTCGGTGTGGGCGCCAGGAGAGTCAGAGAGATATTCAGGGCGGCGAAGATGAGTGCTCCGAGTATCATCTTTATAGACGAGATAGACGCAATAGGCAGAAGGAGAGGAGAGAGGGGAAACGACGAGAGAGAGGCCACTTTGAATCAGCTTCTTACGGAGATGGACGGTTTCGAAAGTGACAGCGGTGTAGTCGTGATTGCCGCCACCAACAGAATGGAGATGCTAGACGAGGCTCTGCTTAGACCGGGACGCTTCGACAGGCGCGTGCATATATCCCTGCCCGACAGAGAGGAGAGGGCGGCTATACTCTCTCTCTATCTCAAGAAGAAGAGTTGCGACGCGGATATAGGAAGGATAGCTTCCAAAACCGTCGGATTCAGTTCGGCGGCACTCTCGACGCTCGTAAACGAGGCCGCACTGCACGCTCTCAGAAGGGGGTCCGAGAGAATCTCCGACGAAGATTTCGATGCCGTGAGCGAAAAGGTGATATCCGGCAGGAGGAAGATAGTCAGCTTCAGTGAGAAAGAGAGAGAGATACAGGCGGTCTATCAGTCGGGCAAGGTACTGGCCGCTACCTGGCTCGATATACCATATGAGAAGATAGGTCTGGTCACGACACTCATGAGAGAGGAGGAGAGGGAGATTCTCTCCCGTGCCGACTACTTCAACAGGATAATGTTCCATCTCTCCGGCAGAGCGGCGACGAGGCTCGTTTTCGACGAATTCTACGACTGTGTAGAGGAGGACCTGCATATGGCCAAAACGATAGCTCACAAGATGCTCTCGGACTATGGAATGTCGCAGGATATATTCGCTACGGACACTCAGATGAAACAACTGCTCGAGGATGCGCAGGCGCAGGTGGAGTCTCTGCTTGGCAAACTGTCGGAGGCGAGAAAGAGCATTTCCGCATATCTGCTGGCCAATGAGAATATCACGGAAGAGGATGCCAGGGGGATATTGCATGAAATTTTTTAGCGGTTTCTCCTTCCGTGACGAGAAGGAGCTTTTCGGGGATTATTTGATAGAAAACGACTTTAGCGTCGCAGGCTTCAGCAAGGGAGCGATAGATGCCGTGGAGTATCTGCTCGGGACGAAGAGGAGGGTCGATCTGCTTCAACTCTTTTCACCGGCATATTTCAATACGAAAGAGGAGAGTTTCAAAAGAGCCCAGTCGCTCGCTTTCAAAAAGAGTCCGCAGAGATATCTGGAGAGCTTCTACAAAAAATGTATCGGGGACTCCGATATCGATATAGAGAGTTTCAAAAGCGAGGGAAGTTCGCAGGAGCTGGACTCTCTCCTGCATTACGAGTGGAGTGCTGCGAAGCTGGAAGAGATAGGAGCCAGAGGCGTAAAGGTGGAGGTCTATCTCGGAGAGAGAGACGAGATTGTCGATTCCGTTTCGGCATTGGCTTTTTTCGAAAAATATGCGCAGGTCTGGTATATACGGGGTGTCGGTCATCTCCTGAGATAGTTTCAGCGACTTTTGGCGATTCCTCTTTCTTCGCCGAGGAATTTGCCGCCGTTGCGGAGTTCGGGAGATATCGGATAGCTCGATATAATCCCCTTTTGGATAAAATAAGCCCAATTTAGCCCTCAAGAGGAAGAAAGATATGGATTACAGAGACCTTTTTCTGAAATATTTCGAAAGCAAAGGGCATACTGTCGTGCCCAGCTCTCCACTCGTACCGGACGACCCGACACTGCTCTTCACCAATGCCGGAATGGTGCAGTTCAAGAGTATCTTCACCGGGGACGCTCCCAGACCCAATCCGCCCAGAGCCACGAGCTCGCAGACCTGTATCAGAGCAGGCGGCAAACATAACGACCTGGACAATGTGGGATATACGGCCAGACACCACACCTTTTTCGAGATGCTCGGCAACTTCAGCTTCGCAGACTACTTCAAAGAGGATGCCATAGCCTATGCCTGGGAGTTCGTCACATCCGAAAAGTATCTCGCCCTTCCAATCGAGAAGATATGGGTGACCGTACACGATGACGACGACGAGGCGTATGATATATGGAAAAGGCACATATCCGAAGAGAGGATAATGCGCTTCGGAGACAAAGACAACTTCTGGCAGATGGGAGATACCGGCCCGTGCGGTCCCTGCAGCGAGATATTCTACGACCAGGGCGAGGAGCACTTCAACGGTCCCGAAGACAGGATGGGTGGAGAGGGTGACCGCTTCCTCGAGATATGGAATCTCGTCTTCATGCAGTACGAGAGAGACGAAAACGGGACACTCCATCCTCTGCCGAAACCGAGTATAGATACCGGTATGGGGCTGGAGAGGGTCGTGGCCATCAAGGAGGGGGTACTCAACAACTACGACTCTTCCCTCTTCAGACCCATCATAGAGAGGATAGCGGAAGTGGTCGGTTCGAAACCCGACGAGAGCACGATAGCGAGCTACAGGGTCATAGCCGACCATCTGCGCTCTACGAGCTTTCTTCTCGCGCAGGGGGTCAATTTCGACAAAGAGGGGCGCGGATATGTGCTGAGGCGAATCATGCGCAGAGCGATACGCCACGGCTATCTGCTGGGGCTGAGAGAGCCCTTCATGTACAGGCTCGTACCCACTCTCGTAGAGCAGATGGGCGCTCACTACGACTATCTGGCTAAACGGGCCGAAGCGATAGAGAGTGCGATGAAGATGGAGGAGGAGCGCTTCTTCACCACCATAGAGTCGGGTATCAGACTCTTTGCGCAGGAGCTCGAAAAGAGTGAAAAGGTATTCAGCGGAGAGGTGGCCTTCAAACTCTACGATACATACGGTTTCCCTCTCGATTTGACACAGGATATGCTCCGTGAAAAGGGGATAGAGCTCGATATCGAAGCTTTCGAAGAGATGATGGCGAGACAGAAAGAGCAGTCGAGGGCCGCTTGGAAGGGGAGCGGCGACTCCTCCGCGAGCGGTGATTTCAAGGCTCTGGAGGAGAAGTACGGTCCAAACCGTTTCGTAGGTTACGAGAGTACCGAATCTACGACAGTGATAGAGGCGCTGCTGGATGAGGGCTTCAAAGAGGTGGAGAGTCTCAGCGGTATGGGATGGGTGATGCTCGAAGAGACCCCCTTCTATGCCGAATCGGGCGGACAGAGAGGAGATGAGGGAGAGTTGATAGTAGAGGATGGAGGGCCGAATGTAAAAGTGCTCGATACGAGAAAATTCAACGACTTGAACCTCTCGTTCGTAGATACCGAAGGTACCATACTCAAAAGAGGCGAAAGGGTCGAAGCGGTAGTGGCCCCGAGCAGACACGAAATAGCCAAACACCACAGCGCCACCCATCTGCTGCATAGCGCACTCAGAGAGGTACTCGGCGAGCATGTCGCCCAGGCGGGCTCACTGGTGGAGGAGCGAAGACTCCGTTTCGACTTCAGCCATCCCCGCGCGATGGAGGAGAGTGAGATAAGAGCGGTCGAAGAGTGGGTAAACGACAAGATAGAGAGAGCGATAGAGAGCGATATCTCCGTTATGTCGATAGAGGAGGCGAAAAGTGCTGGAGCGATGGCCCTCTTCGGAGAGAAGTACGGCGACGAGGTGAGAGTGGTCAGTTTCGCGGATGCATCCATAGAGCTTTGCGGCGGAATACATGTGCGAAACAGTGCCGAAATCGGACTCTTCATGATACTCAAGGAGAGTGGAGTCAGCGCCGGCGTACGGAGGATAGAGGCTATCTGCGGACGGGCATCGAGAGAGGCCGTCGAGAGGCTGAGAGACGAAAAGAGAAGTATCGTACAGGAGATAAAAAACAGCGACCCCCTAAGCGGTATCAGGAAGCTCAAGGAGCAGGTAAAAGAGCTTCGAAGCGAACTCGATGCCGTCATCAGCAGTGGCGCCGGAGAGCTCGAAGGCGAAAAGGTGGGAGATATCACGCTGATTGTAGATGAGGTAAAGGCTGGAGATATCAAAAAGATGATAGACGATATCAAAAACCGCCATGAGAAGGTGGCAGTGATGCTCTTCATGAAAAAGGGCGAAAAGGTACTCCTCGCCGCCGGAA
>CAJXJF010000041.1 GCA_913054475.1 uncultured Nitratifractor sp. | reverse complement strand
CTCTGGGGCTGCTTTGGCCAGCTTTTAATCAAGGGGGCGGGTGCTTCGTCTTTGCTACCTACAAGTTTGAAATCGGGCAGGAGGGGCGCGATTGAAAGAGAATCAGGAACATTATGCTATCCACTCAGAGTATATGCCATTTTGAAAGCGAGAATATACAGAAGCAGTGCGATAACTCTTTTGATATCCCTCTGCGAGAGTCTGAAGTGCATCATGTAGTTGCCTATATAGCCGCCTATAACGGCAGCGGCGGCACAAACAGCGAGAAGTATCCAGTCGATATCGACAAAAGATGCATAGCTGAGAAAGGTGCCGAAGGCCGATAGAGGAACGGTGAAGCTGACAGCTATGGCCACCTTTCTGGCTTCGAAACCGAGCAGTATCAAAACAGGCAGAAGCATATTTCCACCCCCGACCCCCAAGAGACCCGCCATCACACCTGCCACCGCACCTATGAGAGCCATTATCCATCTCTTCTGCAGGGCCATTTTCGGCTCTTTTTTGAAAAATATCATCATGGTGGCACTGAAGAGGAGAAATATGACAAAGAACCACTGTAGAGGTCTTTCGTCTATCACTCTCGCAAGCTGTGCTCCTATAGGAGCGGATATCCACATCGTCACGGCAAGAGGTAGGACAAAAGCAATATCCAGCGCTTTTCTTTTGATATTCATGAGCGTAGAAGTGAATGTAGTACTAAACCCCGTAAAGAGTCCGACCGCTTTTGCAAGATTGAAATCTATTCCTAGGAGATGCAGTAGAGGAATTACCGCTATTCCAGAACCCGCACCACCCATCGAAAAGAGTATGCTCAGCGGAAGAACCATAAAAAAATAGAGCAGATACTCCGATATCACCTGCCCTTCTCCCTGCCGCCCGCGGCTATCCATTTGGCTATAGCCTCTATCTGGGCTTCACTCATATCTTTGCCGTAGGCTCTCATCGGAGCACTATAGCCCTTCCATCTGCCTCGACTCCCCTCTCTTATGCTTCTTTTTATATTTTCAAGCCCCTCTATCCCATATCTTTGGGCTATCTTTTCGAAAGAGGGAGCCACTCTGTCGGCCCCGGATATATGGCATACTTTGCAATCTTTCGTCTCCAATACTCTTTTGTATGGGGGCAGACTCTTGAGATAGTTTTCTCTCCTGATAATTTCAAGCATCGCCTTCTGGTCGAAATGGTCATAAACCCAGCCTGCTATCGCCGCAAGCTCCTCTCTATTTACCTTCCCCTTCTGAGAGGGCATGAGGCCATAGCTCTTGAGGCTGGCCGGGTCGCAGTACGATTTCTGCGGGGAGGGATTTATGACATAGTCCTGCACGAAGTCGATAAACTTCGCCCTCTGCATGGCGGGAGAGTCACTCTTCATCCAATCTTTCAGATGTACGGCCACCGCGAACATGGGAGGTGCGACCTCGTTTTCGCTCGTTTTGGCAGGCATGTGAAGATCGTGACAGGTAGCACACTTTTTGTTTGCCAGTCTCTCTCCATCCGCCTCTGTATAGGAGCTACCCCTATCGCCGCTCTTCCCGCAACCACTCAGGACAACGGCGGCAAAAAGCAAAGCTGTCGCAAAACGAAAACCCATTCTCATCATCCGCTCCTTAGAATATGGTAGGCTGTATCGAAGCGTTGTCCACACCTCCACTGCCGAGGACCTCCACTATAGAGTCCCAAAGAAGCTTCGCCGCACTGTCGTAACGACGGCTGGTCTCGCACTCGGGAGCGAGGACGGTAATCGGTATGCCGGCATCTCCACCCTCTCTCACCGCCGGCTCTATCGGAATCTCGGCCAATACCTTCGTGCCGTACTCTTCGGCCAGCACAGGGGTGGTGCCTTTGCCGAATATGGCATACTCCTTTCCGCTGTCGGGGCATATGAAACCGCTCATATTCTCCACTATACCGGCGATAGGTATATGGAGTTGGGCGAACATATCCAGAGCTCTCACCGTATCGTCGAGAGCCACCTTCTGGGGTGTCGTGACACAGACTCCCGCACTCACCGGTATATTCTGCGCCAGAGCCAGCTGGGCATCTCCCGTACCGGGCGGCATATCGAAGATGAGGATATCCAGCTCTCCCCAGACGATATCTTCGAGCATCTGCTCTATAGCCTGAGTCACCATGGCACCTTTCCAGATGAGGGAAGCGTCTGGAGCTATGAGAGAGCCCATGGACATAACCTTCACACCGTGGGCATCGATAGGTTTTATCTTATTGCCCATAAAGATGGGCTGTACCCCTTCGATACCCATCATCCTCGGTATATTCGGGCCATATATATCGGTATCGAGCAGTCCTACCCTCTTGCCCTGCTTCGCTAGGGCGATAGCGAGATTGACCGTCGTGGTACTCTTGCCCACCCCTCCTTTGCCGCTGCTGACCATAACGAAACTCTGAATGTTCGGAAGCATATTCTTGCCGTTCGAGCTGCTTTCGACCGGCATGGGAGGAGTCTCTATCACTATCTCGATTTCATTGAGACCTGCAAGAGAGATTCTCTTCTCTATCTCCAGTTCGAGCTGTTCATGGACAGAAGAGGCGTTTGAAGGTATATCTAGCACCACCTTCACGCCTTTTTCATCTGCAAGCAACTCTTTCAAGAAACCATACTCACCCAGAGTGCCGGGAAATCCGGGATAGACTATGGACTCCACGATACTCTTCAACTCTTCGGGATTCACCAGATACTCTCCTCTCTCCTTCGGCGAAACGAAGGGACTTGAATTTATTCGTAATATTAGCGATTTTTATAAAACAAGAGCTTTAAATAGCAGAAGAGGATATTTTTGATTCGGCAGTGGCCGGGAGACAGGGATTCGAACCCTGGGAGGTGTGACCCTCAACGGTTTTCAAGACCGCCGCTTTCGACCACTCAGCCATCTCCCGATTGTGGAGGCGCCACCCGGATTCGAACCGGGGATCAGGGCTTTGCAGGCCCGTGCCTTACCGCTTGGCTATGGCGCCATCCTGGTGCCCGGAGCCGGACTTGAACCGGCACAGCCGCAATGGCCGGGGGATTTTAAGTCCCCTGTGTCTACCAATTCCACCATCCGGGCTTCTCGGACACCGAAATGTATATTGTTATTTATAGAAAGATCAGATTTCAGAAGTTATGGAGCGGGAGACGGGATTCGAACCCGCGACCCCAACCTTGGCAAGGTTGTGCTCTACCCCTGAGCTACTCCCGCATATCCCTGAATCGGAGTGCAATTATAGCAGAGTTTTTTGAAAAAAGAAAGAGTTTACGGCGAAAAAATCAAATTTTTTCGATTTTCTTTTTATTCGCTCCCCTGTGATATAATCCATCCTATACAAAAAGCCGAAAGGAAGAGAAGTGAGAAGTGACGAAGTAAAAAAGGGATACAATCGTGCACCGCACAGAAGTCTGCTCAGGGCTACAGGGCTGAAGGAGGAGGATTTCGACAAACCCTTCATCGGTGTGGCCAACTCCTATATAGAGTTGATTCCAGGGCACTTTTTTCTCGACAAGGTAAGTGCGATAATAAAAGATGAAATCAGGGCCAACGGTTGCGTACCGTTCGAATTCAACACCATTGGAGTCGATGACGGTATAGCCATGGGCCACGACGGGATGCTCTTCTCTCTGCCGAGCAGAGAGCTTATAGCCGCATCTATCGAAACGGTGATGAATGCGCACAAACTCGATGCGATGATAGCCATACCCAACTGCGACAAGATAGTCCCTGGTATGATAATGGGAGCTTTGAGAGTGAATGTGCCTACTGTATTTGTCAGCGGGGGACCGATGGCTGCTGGACATCTGAGTGACGGTACCCCGATAGATCTCGCCACCGCCTTCGAAGCGGTGGGACAGTACGAAGCGGGAGAGATAGACGAAGCCAAACTGACGGAGATAGAGTGCAACGCATGTCCGAGCGGGGGAAGCTGTTCGGGTATGTTCACCGCCAACTCGATGAATACGCTGATGGAGGCCATGGGGATAGCGCTTCCGGGCAACGGAACGATACTGGCTCTCACCAAGGAGAGAGAGGAGCTCTATCGGGCGGCGGCAAGAAGGATATGCGAAATCGTCAAATCCGAAAATCCCGAGCGGTACAATATCAGGAATATTCTCAACGAAAATGCGGTCCGCAACGCCTTCGCCGTGGATATGGCCATGGGCGGAAGTACCAATACCATCCTCCATATGCTCGCTATCGCCGACGAGGCGGGAGTCGATTTCGATATAGCCGAGCTCAACGATATAAGCAAGAGAGTCTCGCATATCGCCAAAATCTCCCCCTCTCTGACGACAGTACATATGGAAGATATCAACAAAGCCGGCGGTGTCTCGGCCGTGATGAACGAGATGCGCAAGAGGGGAGAGGATATCCTCAGAGACAATCTCACCGTTACGGGAGAGAGTCTGATAGAGAGGATAGAGGGGGCGAAGATTCTGGATAGCGAAATCATCCATACCATCGACAACCCCTACTCCGAAGTGGGAGGTCTGGCCGTACTCTTCGGCAATCTTGCCGAAGAGGGAGCGGTCATAAAGACAGCCGGTATCGTCGGAGAGAGAGTCTTTACAGGCAAGGCGGTCTGTTTCGACTCCCAAGACGAAGCCATAGCCGGTATCACCGGAGGCAAAGTCAAGGCCGGCGATGTGGTCGTAATCCGTTACGAAGGGCCCAAAGGCGGGCCGGGTATGCAGGAGATGCTCGCTCCCACCAGCCTCATCATGGGTATGGGTCTGGGAGACAAGGTCGCACTCATAACCGACGGAAGATTCAGCGGTGCCACGAGAGGGGCGAGTATCGGCCATGTCTCTCCCGAAGCGGCCGAAGGCGGACTGATAGCTCTTCTGCAGGATGGAGACGAGATACATATAGATGTGGACAACTATATACTCGAAGCCAAGATATCCGAAGAGGAGATAGCCCGACGCAGGGAAAACTTCGAGCCCAAAGTCAAGCCTCTCAAGAGCAGATGGCTCAGGCAGTACAGGGCACTCGTCACCAACGCCGGCAAAGGTGCAGTGCTCGCGGCGGAGTAGAGAGACTGTCAGGATGGGCGGGAGATACCCATCCCCGCCCTAATCCCGCTACACCAGGCGAAGTGGAGATTGAATCCTCCCCTGTCGCCATCCACATCGAGAATCTCTCCGGCGAAAAAGAGTCCGGCAGAGAGCCTGGACTCCATATTACGGGGATCTATTTCGCGCAACGAAACCCCGCCGCATGCCGTCTCGGCATATTTGAAAGCTCTCGTCCCCTCTATCGGCAGAGAGAGGTTTTTGACGGCATAGACGATTCTGGCTATATCTCTGCGCTTCAGTTGCGCTTCGCTCTCGAGTTTCACTCCGGCTTCGGCCATTATGACGGGAACGAGTCGGGAGTGGAGTATGGAGTTTAGCCACAGGCTCAGCGGCATTCCCCTCTCCCTCTCTATCCGTTTCAGAAGAATACTCTCCAGTTTCTGTCGTTCGTAATCGGGCAAGAGGTCGATTTTCAGAGAACAGCTCCTCCCCTCCTCCATGGCGAGAGAGAGACTCCTGGAGATATCGAGTATCGCCAGACCGCTGATACCGTAGTCGGTGAAGAGTATGTCTCCCCTCCGCTCCGTTTCGACAAGAGAGTCGCACAAGAGCGTCACCTTCGCGGGCAGTTTCACACCCGAAGCCATGCGGCAGTACCTGCTGGCACTTCGCAGAGCCGATAGCGAAGGCAGAGGTTTCAGCACCTCGTGCCCGAATCTCTCTCCTACAATCGCGAGTATGCCCGAATCTCCGCCGAGTCCTGGAGCGGCCGGAGAACCGCTGCAAAGAAGCAGACGGGGAGCTTCGAAACGCTCCCCAGATTCACAGTGCAGTATATATCTTCCTCCTGCACCCTTCTCTATATCCACCACCTTTCTGCGATAGAGAATCTCCACGCCCGCTCTCGCGGCTTCGAAGAGCAGAGCCTCGACCACCGACGACGCCTGCCGGCTCATCGGGAAAAGCTTCCCCTCCGCCTCCTCCTGCGTCACAATCCCCAAAGAGTTGAGATAGGAGCGCAACTGTGCCCGGTCGCAGGAGGCCAGAATCTTTGCGAGCACCTCCATGTCGCGGCTATGGTATCTCTCAAGGGAGATTGCGCTGTTTCCTATGTTGCACCTGCCGTTGCCACTGGCATATATCTTTCTCGCAGCCTTTCCGCCCGCTTCGAGTACGACTATTTTCTCTCCCCTGCGCGCGGCTACTATCGCCGCCGTAAGGCCCGAGGCCGAGGCGCCCACCACTACTGTCATGTTCCATCCCCTTCCATATTGCTGTATCATTATATAAAAAAGAGGATTAGCGATGAAAAGAGCGATTTTTTTCATAATCTTTTATGCCATCTTTTCCACCCCTCTGGTGGCAAATCCCTCCTATGAACGCATGCCGGCCGTCAAACGCTTTATATCCCGTATGCACAGAAAATACGCTTTCGACGAAGCCTATCTGCGCAAACTCTTTTCAAAGGCCGTACATCAGGAGGAGACCCTTGCACGCTATCGAGGCAGAAGGGGCAAAACCGACTTCAGCTGGCACAGATATAGAAGCAAAATTCTGATACCCGAAAGCGTCGCTATGGGAAGAGCCTTCATGAAGAGGAACCGCAAATGGCTGAAAAAGGCGCAGAGACTCTACGGTGTTTCACCTCAAATCGTAACAGCCTTCATAAGAGTGGAGAGCAAATTCGGACTCTACGGCGGGGAGTATAGAGTATGGGACTCTCTCGTCACACTCGCCTTCAACGAGAACAGAAAGAGAGACTATTTCCGTTATGAGCTCGAAAAGCTCCTCGTCCTAGCTGCGAGAGAGAGGCTGGATATTCTGAAGCTCAAAGGCTCCTTTGCCGGTGCGATGGGGGCTGTACAGCAGATGCCGTCGATTCAGCTGAAATATGCGGTGGATCTCGACGGGGATGGGGTGAAAAATCCCAGCTCCATAGCCGACTCTATAGGCTCGATAGCCAACTTTCTGCACGACAAAGGGTGGAGGGATGGCCGCAGGATAGTATGCAGGGCCAAATATACGGCAGGAGCCTCAAAAACTCTCAAGGGCGGTCTGCACCGTCTCTACGAAGTGAAAAAACTCCAAAAGAGCGGAATAGTTCCCCTGCACTGCAAAATAGAGAGTGAAAAAGCCTACCTGATATCTCTTCGCGACGGAAGAAGAGAGGAGTTATATCTCGGAAGTCGCAACTACCGCATAATCACTCTCTACAACCATAGCGCCCGCTACGCCGTCACCATAGCTCTCTACGCCGAAGCCCTCGGCTATTGAGTCGGCTGTACGGGCGATTTTGCGTCAATTCGTGCCATATTTTTCGAAATACTCCTCTATGCCCCTTTTCACCTTCTCCATCTGCGCCTGATACTCATCTATATATTTGGGCAGGAGGGAGAGTTTGTCGTAGAGATAGAGCTTGTATATCTCGTTCGCCGCCCGATAAAGTTCTTTTGCGCCTATGGTACCGGCGAGACCCATGACATCGAGGGAGAGCTGCTTGAGAGGCTCGAATCTCTTCTGCTCGTAGAGCCTTTGTGCCACCATACCGCTCTCTCCATAGACATCCAGAAACTCTTTGAGCAACTCTTTGTAGAAGATTTGATTTGCATTGCAGTGCGAGAGTCCCACATCGGTATCCACTCCCTCTATCTCTCCAAAGCCGCTCCTTCTGTTTTGCGCAGGCTCCTTCTGCGCCGATTTACGACAACCTACGAATATTTCGAAGGCCTTGTAGAGTTTACCCACATTTATCGGCTTGGGCAAAAATCCGTCCATTCCCGCATCTTTCATCTTCTCTATCTCATGATCCAACACAAGAGCAGTAAGGGAGACTATGGGTAATTTTTGACTTCTAGGCATCTGTCTTATCTTCATGGTGGCGGTAAAACCGTCCATCATGGGCATATTTATATCCATAAGCACCATATCGAAAGCTTCTGCCCCCTCCTCTTTTATCTTCTCTATCGCCTCTACTCCATTTTTGGCACTGCACACTTCGATATTCGCCCTCTCCAAGACAGTCGAGACCATCTTGAGATTGATCTCGTTGTCTTCGACTACCAACACTCTCGTATCCGCAAAATCGACGAGATTGTCTATTGTCGTATTTGCAGGCTCATCCATATTTTCGATAAATCTTCGTCTCTTGCCTGTTCTATTCTCTCTCCCACTCTCCATGGCTATCTCATCGGCATAGAGAGCCTTTATGAGAAGAAAAACATGCTCCTGATTCAACGGCTTTTTGACATGTCGGCTGAATATCTCCTCCGAGACGGCGCCACCCTCCTTTCCGAGAATATTGCGCATTCCCACAACCTTCACCCCATACTTCTCTCTTAGCAGGGTCGAATAGTTCTCGAAAGCGGGGTAGAGTAGCTTATCTTCTATCAATACTATATCGTAGTTACTAAGATTGGGTTTGTTGTTTTTGAAATTCTCCGCACTATCTACCTTGACCTTGTGTCTGAAGTAGGAGAATAGATTTTTTTGTGCCAAAGAGGCATGATAGTGTTCGTTTACGATATATACCTCTTTTTGTGTATATTTCTTGCTGGGGAGTCGATACTTTCTCCTCTCCTCCTTTATACAGCTTATGGGGATAGAGAGGCTTATGAGCGTACCTCCACCGGCAACCGACTGAGACTGCAACTCTCCACCCATGAGACTACACAGCTCATAGGCCACATAGAGCCCGAGACGACGATATGTTCCGCTTTCGCTATCGTAGTGTGGCACGAAGTACTCCTCCTCTCGTACTTCGTCATCTTCTATATCTCCATACGGTGTCAATTTGCACTGAAACTCCGTGGCGCCTTTGTAATTCTCATATATAGATACAGACAAGAGTAAAACCCCTTCGTTTATGAGTGAAAATTGGTGCTCTATGAGATTTCTCAGTACACTTCCGATATTCGTGAAATCTCCTATGGCATTTATCGGGAGTTTATGATCGATATCCAGTACAAGTTCGACATTTTTATGCGGACAAGAGCCGTTGAACGCACCCACTACATCATCGAGTAGATTGTTGATTTTGAAAATTTTCTTATTCACCTCCACTTTTCGGGCTTTTATCTTGAGAAACTCCAAAAGATTGTTGCTTGTATCCAATATCCTGCCTTCGGTCAACACTACACTTTGGAGCTTTTCGTTTATCTCTTTATCTTCACTTATTTCGGAGATGGCATTTTTGGTATCAGTGATGAGATCTTGGCTCATATTGTATATATTTTCACCAAGCGCGGAGAAGAGTTCATGCTGCCTTCTCTCCATCTCCTTTTGTTTATCTCTCATCTTTTTGTTCTCTTGTACAATCTTTTTGATTCTATAAGAAGAGGCAAAAAGTGCCAGTACACCTATGAGTGCGAGTGCATACAGAGCGAGCCAGAGACTCAGATCATCAGCCTTGTGCGCCTCTTTTTCAAAAGAGTCCTTTCGCACTTTTGTTGACTTTGCGACATTTTCCGCAAAAGGCAAGACTACGGCACTTGGAAAAATCTGCCTCAAGCGAAAAAAATGCGATGCCAAAGAGCTTTTGTTTTCAAACGGACCTACATATATTACCCGTTTCCCCGCCACCTTCATAATCTTGGGCGTAATCTCCTCTTGCGCACAGAGAGAATTATCACCTTTGTCGCACGAAAACTCTTTTTCAATCTCTCTTTTTATCTTCTTGGTCTTTGCGGCACTCTCCGCCACACCCAAGACTACGATATTTCCATTTGCAGGTAACTCTCCGTGCATACCAAAAAGATAGATAGTGGAGAAAAGGATATAAAAAAATGTAATTTTAAGAATCATCTTTCGCTTTCCAATCTTTCATTAAGCTCTATTTGGCTCTTTTGTAGCTCTTTTTGCTCTCGCTCACTTTTTGCAATCTTTCTGCGAAGACGAAAAAAGGCTATAGCTCCCACTATAGTCGCTATAAATAGATATAGCCAGCGCTTCATCTTTTCATCTTCGCCGAATTTCAACTTGTCATGTGCCCCAAGATCGATATCTTCTTCGCCCCCTTCTGCAAGCAGTAGCGGATTTCCGAATACGGGAGCTATCGAAAGCGCCGCCCCGATAGCCATGGATCCATTTAACTCTCTACTACGGACAATCCAGCCATCTTCACCCTTTACTGCCTCGAAAAGGGCTCCTGTGCGAAGATCTTCGGCAAAAAACTTCGCGCTTAGGGATGAGGCCTTTTGTGCACACTCTCGCGCCCGATTTTCATTGTCGAAAGAGCCTACCAATATCGTGTAGGCGAAAATCGTGACACTCGAGATGAAAAAGCTTGCGAAATATCTCATTTTAGACTGTTGAGGTATCTCTTGACCGATTTACGAACTCTTTGTGCCTCTTTTTCATACTGCCAGACATAATGCGGAAGAAGAGGTAACTTGTTGTAGCTGAAGACTCTATGAATCATGGATGCGGCATGATATAGATCTCTTGCGCCGATAGTTCCGGCAATCCCCAATACATCCAAATTCAATTGCCTCAACTCTTCAAGTCTATGAGAGGCGAGATACTCCCTAGCCCTCTCACCGCTATCCCCATATATTTCGAGGAACTCTTCAAGTATTTCGACATAGAAAATAATATTACCATCCACATGCTTCAAGCCCGCCTGCAGATCGATACCGTCGATATAGACGGGCTTCTTGCGTTTTTTGGAGCTCTTTTTGCTTTTGGCTGAGGGCTGTTTTTGGAGGAAGAGGGTAAAGACCGTATAGAGTTTGCCCAGATTGAGAGGTTTCGGCAGATAGGCTCTCATCCCGCAGCTTCCCATTCTCTCGATCTCGCTTTGAGTACTTAGAGCAGTCAGAGCCACGATCGGCAGTCTCTGGGTACCGGGAATCTCGAGAATCTCTTCTGTTGCTCTATATCCGTCCATGATGGGCATATTGATATCCATCAAAACAATATCGAAACTTTTGGGCCCCTTTTGCATAATCTTCTCGAGTGCCGTCAATCCGTTCTCCGCATAATCTATAACCATTCCGGAATTTTCCAAAAGCTTTAGCATCATCTTCAAATTGATCTCATTATCCTCCACGATAAGGACTCTCGAGCCGCTGAAATCGGCAAAACTCTCGACTCTTATACCAGGAGTGATTTCGACATTTCGCAAGAAACGCTTCTGGGTTGCAGAAGAAGCTCTTTGCGCTTGCGCATCTTCGTCACCCTCGAGCTCCTCTTTTTTGAAGAGATCTATAAGTAGAAAATAGATTCGCTCCTGCGTCAAAGGCTTGAAGAGCCTTCTATCGAATATCTCCGCCTCTTCTATTTTGCTTTTACCCGCGAAGATATTCCCTAGGCCTACGAATTTGATATTTTTTCGCCTCTTCAATATTTTCATATATTGTATAAAGTCGGAATCTATAAGAGACTCTTCGATTAGAACGATGTCGTAGTTCTCCAATTCAGGTCTATTCTCGAGGAAATTTTCCGAGGTATCGACGGTCACATTGTGGTGGAAGTATGCAAAGAGATTTTTGATGGCTCTCGAGGAGTGAAGACTCTCGTTGACTATATAGACCTCTTTCTCCGTCATGGATTTTTCAGGGAGAGGATAACGCCTCGTATTTTCCGTGTTTTCAGGTTCTTTCAAGGGAATCGAGGCTCCGATTATTCTCGTCTGTTCCGAAATATTTTGCAAAGCTATGCTGCCACCCATCAATTCAATCAGATCATGAGCCACGAACAAGCCCAACCTCTTGTACTCTCCGCTGGCTTCATCGAAATATGGCGTGAAAAAGTCTTCGGCAGGTATATCGTCTTTTTGTATGCATCCGTGTTGCGATATCTTTATCTGAAGATCGATTCTTCGGTGGTAGGTTTCGTAAGAACTTATCTCCAGCACCACCTCTCCCTCGATCATATACTCGATGTTGTGTGTCAAAAGGTTGCCTATGATTTCACCCATTTGAGTAAGATCGCCTACGAGAAATTTCGGCAGATCTCTGTCAAGCTCGAAGACCAGCTCCACCGAATTTCCTTCGAAACGATTAGAGAGCGAGCCTATGATATCGTCGAGCATATTGTTTATATTGAAGGTCTCCTCCTTTATCTCGACCTTATGGGCTTTGAGCTTGAGGAATCTAAGCAGTTTCTCGGTAGCGTCGAGAAGCTTGCTCTCTTTTTTCATGACACTCTCAAGTCTCTTGTTCGTGGGTTCGTCATCGATTTCGCTAATCATATTCTGGGTGCAGTGTATGACATCTTTACTCATGTTATATATACTCTCACCCAGATCGGAAAAGAGCTCGTGCTGTCTCTTCTCCATCTCCTCCTGCTTTTTCTTCATCTGCTCATGTTGTCCGAGCATCCTTCCGACTTGAAGAGACGATATATAAAGACCTATTAACAATACGAATAGTATGGCTACGGCCAAACCTATCAGCCACCATAGCCAACCGTTATCTTCGCTCTGCGAAACAGAAGAGGAGTTTGCAGGTGGAGGAAGTACTTTTTTTTGCGCGAAGTGTGCGACGGGAGCCTTCGCATCGTGTACGATTTTTCCATTTTCCGAGCTAACGACGAAGGCGGAAGGGAAACTCTTTTTCAGCCTGAAAAGCGTACTTATGAGTCGTTTTTCGTCTTTGATCGCTGTCGTCTTCAGAAAGTACTCGTCACCCAGCTTTTCCACTACGAGCCGCACTTCCCGACTCTTTGCGCCGATAAGCTCTCGTGCTTGATTCTTTTGCAACTCCAATTTGCTTCGATTGGTGTCGATATTCAAAACAATAGTATCCGCGGCGAAAAGCTCCCCTATGGTACCTGCCAATAGAAGAAAGATAAAAACGACTCTGTAAAACATCTCCACACCTTATATTTCAAAAAATATTCAGCCAATGATATCATATTGTCAATTAAATAGCTGTTGCCTTGCGTAGATAGACAATGTTTCGATATATATCTCGATACCCTCATTGAAAATTGGAGAGCCTATGGTTGGGAATTTTCCTCTTTGCATCCCGCAAGCAGATAGGCTAGGACGAAGGCGAAGAGTCCCGAGGTGTAGTTTCTTATGATAACGCTACTGAAAAATCCGAAGAGAAATATGGAGAGATTGGAGTAGAGCGCCGCTCTATAGAGAGAGGAGGGAGCTCTTTTGGCCTCTTTTAGGAGCGAAAAGAGAAAGAGTACGAAGAGTGCCAGGCCTATCGCCCCTGTCTGCGCACAAATCTGTAGAAACTGGTTGTGGACATGGGGCACATCGTGGGTATAGCTATATTTTCGTAGCTCTTTTTTGCAGAGCTCTTTTCTGTATTCACTCATCGTATCGCCGACTCCGACACCCACGAGCGGATTGTCGGCAATCTCGTGCGACGCCACTATCGCCATGGCTATCCTCTCTCCCCAGGAGTTTTCGAAATCGCCGTGTACGACTATCCTGCGTATATCTTCGACCGCCATCAGGGCTCTGCTCCTGAATACGGGGGAGAGGTGATAGGCACTGTAGAATATCGCGAAAAGAAGCAGGAAGGTAGAGAGCAGATATCTCCATCTCAAGCCGAATCTGGCGACGACGAAGAGGATGAGTGCGACTACGAGAGCCAACTGTCCCGTCCTACCTCCGTTTATGAAGAGATTGACCGAAGAGGAGAGGAGAAAAAAGAGCTCCGCCATCTTCAATCCGGCAGGAACGGCTCTGTCGCTCAACTGAAAGAGCAGGAGTATGACGGTAACGACGAGATATATACTGTATCTTATGTGATGCATATAGGGAGGTGTGGGGTTCGATGCGGATGCCCCCTCCACACTCCACCAGTCGAAAAAGATACCGTAGGAGTATATCTCGCTTATGAACATGGCCAGAAGGAAGGCATATAGCACCGCCTTGCGATATCTTTTGCGCAAAGAGGTGAAATATACGATAAATACGGAAAATATGACGAAGTAGTACTTCAACTCCCGCAGACCTCTTGCCATATCCTCCGTCCAGAGCAGTGAAAGAGCCGCAAAGAGAAAAAAGAGCGAAAGTGCCCAAGGAGAAGCGTAGTCCGAAAAAATTCTCCTCTTCTCTTCGAATCTGCCTTCGAGCAACCATAGAATCATCAATATGGATGGACCGGTATGTACGGTAAAGGCGTTCGAAAAGGGAAGAAGGGCTGCATATACGAGCATTACGATATTGAGCGAAACACCATATAGCTGTGAACCGGGCTTGAAAACGGAAAAGGAGAAGTCAGAAAGTCTCATCACTCCCCTTCGAAAAATATCTATCTATCTCTCTTTTTACCTCGTCTATCTCTATACTCATCATCGCTCTGCTTATCTTGCCCTCTTCGCTAAAGAGTATCTCGTCGTTGTCGTGCTGTATTATCGTATGTTTCCCGCAATGTTGGGTGGTATATATCTTTTCGTAACACCCTCTTTGAAGTTCGTTCTCCCACGGTCCCCAGCTGACGGGATTCGACGGACCGAAAAGGGCGATGACAGGTATGTCGTGAGCCGCCGCCATATGCATGGGTGCCGTATCCACACCTATGAAGAGTCCCGCTTTTGAGATAAGAGCAGACAGTTTCGAAAGAGATAGCCTACCCGCCAGATTTACAGGCTCGCTTTCGCATTTGCCGACTATATCATATATCTTTTCGAGCTCTTTTTTGTCGGGTGCGGCGCTCAGTACGACTTTTTTGCCATACTCGAAATATATATAATCCACGATTTTCGCGAACTTTTCATTGTCCCAACACTTGAAAAGCCATCTCGAAACGGGGTGGATATGGACAAAATCCTCCACTCCGTACTCTTCGAGTATCCTCTCTACATACTCCGCATCCTCCTTGGTGAAGGAGGCTCTAACTCTCTTCTCCCGGACTTTCAGACCTATCGGGTGCAGAAAGCTCAAATCTCTCTCCACCGCATGCATATCCTTCATCCTCTCAAGAGTGACCGTATATGTCCCGAGTCGCTGCAAAAGAGGATTTCTTCCTCTCAGACCGACTCTCTTTTGCGCACGAGTGAGCAGGGAGTAGATAGCCCCTCTATCCCCTTCGGTAAGGTTCAAAACGATATCGTACCTCCTGGATAGAATCCTTTTGGCATATCTCGTCTCCAAGGCGATTTTTGCCGGCAACGATAGGCCGGCGATACTCTTTCTGGGATAGGCGATAACTTCGTCTATATCTTCATTTCCTTTCAATATATCCGCGCAGTCATCGTTGATAGCCACGACTATTCGCGCATCCGCATAGGCAAGACGCAGATTTCTCAACAGTGCCGTGCAGAGGAGAACATCTCCGATATGTCTGAATTTCACAACAAGTATATTCATCCCCTCTTTCCACCCTTCGTGAATCTATCCAATCTTCTCTCCAGAGACCTTTTGAGAGAGTATTTCACCCTTTCATGTCTCTTTATGCGCCGCGGAGAGTCGTAGAGCCTCTCATAACCCAAAATCCTCAGAATATCTCCGGCTATGTTCTCGAATATCTCTATCTCTCTCGCTTCGAGTTCGACCCTCCACGCATCGACTCTGCTTCTCTTCACACCCTTGCCTACCAGTCTGTGTTGATGTCGGGTATATTCGGGAACTCTGAAACCTCCGCCATCGAGCATCTCTTTTTTGAAATCAAGTCCGATAAAATCGCAGAGTCTGCCAAGCTCCTCTTCGGTATCGAGAACGATATCCTCATATCTGACACTCGAGACCAGCCCGGGAAATCTGCACTCCGCCGCCAGACCCGCCGCCACTCTCTGTATCCAGAAGAGGGCTGCCGTATCCGGACTCTTTCTGCCCCACTCCACCGCTTTGAAGGATGCGGCGACCGCCCGTCCATCCCTGTATATATGGATGAATAGAGAATCGGGAAAGAGATTTTTCAGAATATCTATCTTGTTTACATTCGCCGGGGTATGGTCTATCCAGACCCTGACTCCTCTCTTGTCCACGCCCTTCGATTGTGCATATATCTCCACCAGACGATAGATAAACTCCCTATGTCCCGTACAGGATAGAAGCTCCTCTTCGAAAGGGGAGATATCCAGATCCCATATGGCGAATCTTCTGTGCTTTTTCAAGCTCTTGAGATATCGGGCGGAATCGAAACTCTCCTCCTCCGTGTAGAGGTCCATATTGAACTGACTTTCGGGAGTGACGAGCGCTTCGGGATGGGCACCGAGCATGGAGGCGAGCATCGTCGTACCGCTTCTTCCGCATCCTACGATAAAAACCGCTCTCTCTATCCCTCCCATCCGCAACTCCTCAGCCATTATTCAGTACCATTATAACAAAGAGCGGCAAAAGGGTTCATAGAGTGAGAGACAAAAAGAGAGTGGTACTTTTCAACAATTCACTGTCGGGGGGAGCGGGTAAATCGATAATCACTCTGGCTACGACCCTGATGAACGCAGGCATAGATACTCATATAATAATCTACGAAGAGAAGATAGATTATGAGATCGCACAGGATATATCCCTGAAAATCCTTCGAATTCCGGAAACGAAGAGGAGAGACAAAAGAGAGATAGCCCGCAGACTCGAAAAGGAGTTATCCTCCATCGGCAAGGTGGATATGCTTATCTCCAACTCCTCACCCTCGAACAAAATCGCTTCTCTCCTTTCTCATCCCAACATATGGCACTGCGTAAGGAGTGCCGAAACCAAAAATTTCCACGGTATAGGCGGATATTTCAGAAAACGGCTCAGATATGCGAAATATAGAAGGCTGTACAACGGCAAGAGACTCATTACGGTTTCGAAGGGTTTGAAAGAGTATATCGTAGAGGAGCTGGGCGCCACGCCGCAGAAGATAGTGACCATCTACAACGCTTTCGACTTCGAAGAGATAGAGAGACTCTCTCTCGTAAAAGAGGCTAAAATCCCGAGTGATGACTATATAATCCATGTAGGCAGATTCGACCTCTCCCACAAGAGGCAGGATATTCTGCTCGAAGCCTATGCCAAAAGCGGCCTGAGAGAGAAGCTGGTACTGCTTGGCAAAGGCCGAGACAGGGATGAGATAGTGAAAATGATAAAAAATCTCGGTCTCAAAGAGAGAGTCCTCCTGCCCGGATTCCAGGAAAACCCCTATCCCTGGATAAGAAACGCCAAACTTTTCGTCTTCTCCTCCGATTTCGAGGGTTTCGCCAGAGTCCTGCTCGAATCGCTCTCCCTAGGCACGCCGGTAGTCAGCACCGACTGCCCTACCGGTCCGGCAGAGATTTTGAGTGCCGAGCTTTCTGCATATCTGGTACCTGTGGGAGATAGTGAAGCTTTGTCCAAAAAGATGCTCGAAGCCATAAGAGAGTATCCGAAAATAAATAGAGATAAATTCTCCATCTTCTCCATGCAATCCATAGCCAAAGAGTATCTCTCTCTCATAGAAAAAGAACATATCAAATAACAGAGCCTTTCCTGCTGTCTATGCTACCGGGAGTGTTCAATTTTCTCTCACCTAAAGTAAAACAACGGCAGATTGAATAGCTATCTGGAGTTATGATAAGGCTATGCTCTACTTTGGGATGACACAAAAGAGTGAACGGTCTCGCCTTCTATGGACTCCGATATGATTTTGCGACTAAAGTCGCAGCCCCAGCCTCCCTTTTGTTATAATACAGGCCAAAGCCAGCCAAAGGAGATGAAT
>CAJXJF010000040.1 GCA_913054475.1 uncultured Nitratifractor sp. | reverse complement strand
AAGATGGTGGCTATGCTCTTTCATGGCTGGGAGTTGCTGAGGATGGAGGAGATAAATGGCGAATGAATGTCGATTCTTCAAGTGGCCGAGTGCCTTTTTCGGGCACTTCGCGCTAAATGTTGCAATTTTCTCCGTAATTATTGCGATGTGTTTCCCATAGTTACACATAGAGTGTCGCTCCCGATGCTTCACCTCTGTGCAAAGCTATTTAAATAACTTTCTGTTAATATGTGCCACATTGTGCACACTATCTTTCAAAAAGGGGTTTTATAATGACACATGTGGTGACCGAACATCCCTATTTCGGTGTCTTTGTTCTCTTTGTGCTGACGATGGTGGCGTTTCCGGTAACGGTGATGCTCGCCAGATATGTCAGCCGTAGGCTTGCGAGGCTCGATACGGAGAAGCTGAAGCTATCCATATACGAGTGCGGACCAGAACCCGACAAGCAGCCCAACAGAATCTCCACGCAGTTCTATCTCATAGCGCTGCTCTTCATTCTCTTCGATGTGGAGATAATCTTCATGTTTCCCTGGGCTATAGACTTCAAACTGCTCGGCTGGTTCGGCTTTGTCGAGATGATTCTCTTCATAGTGTTGCTGGCTATAGGATTTATCTATGCATGGAAGAAAGGAGCGCTTGAATGGCACAGCATCAAGTAAACTACGCCTCCAGCGGAGGCTTGCCCGTAGCTCTGACTACGGTGGACAAACTGATAAACTGGGGACGATCGAACTCGTTGTGGCCCCTTACCTACGGATTGGCCTGTTGTGCCATCGAGATGATGGCATCGGGTGCGAGCCGTTTCGACTTTGACAGGATGGGAGTGATATTCCGCGCCTCTCCGAGGCAGGCGGATGTGATGATACTTGCGGGTACACTCTCCAAGAAACACTCTCAGTTTGCCCGTCGTCTCTACGACCAGATGGCCGAACCCAAGTGGGTCATCTCGATGGGTAGCTGTGCCAATACGGGCGGAATGTTCAATACCTACGCCACGGTACAGGGGGTGGATAGGATTATTCCTGTAGATATCTATCTCCCCGGTTGTGCGCCCCGTCCCGAGACTCTCCAGTATGCGATGATGATGCTTCAGAAGAAGATTCGCAGAGAGTCGGCGGATATGAAGAAGAACAGAAAGCAGAGGTTCGTATAATGAGAAGATATGTACCCAAGGACAATGTCCAGAAAAGAGCGAAGTACAACGACCGTTTCTGGGTGGCGCCGCAGGTGCCCAGATTGGCGGTAGAGGATGAGCATTTCGTGTCGGTCGTGCGAAATGTTTCGGCTGTTGCCAAAGTGAAAGATAGCTATGTCGAGCTGGGGCAGCTCGTCCTTGAGATAGAGCCCTCGGACAACATAGCCGTCCTCGGGAATCTCAGGGATGAGTGCGGGTACTCGGTCTGCTCCGAGCTCAGCGCCATAGACTATCTCGCGCAGGATGGAGAGTTCGAGATATTCTATCAGCTACTGAATATGAAGGAGAGGAAGAGACTCAGAGTGCTCACCCGCATAGCCGAGAAACAGGCGATAGAGAGTATAACGCCTCTCTACGATATGGCCAAATTCGCCGAGAGAGAGATGTATGACATGTTCGGCATATATGTCAACAACCACCCCTATCTCAAGCGTATCATAATGCCCGACGACTGGGAGGGGCATCCTCTGAGAAAGAGCTATCCTCTCGAGGGTGACGAGTTCGCCTCATGGTACGAGGTGGACAAGATTTTCGGCAAAGAGTACAGAGATGTCATAGGGCCGGAGAATAGAGACCCGGCTCGTATCGACAGATACGATACGAAGAGGTTTGCCAGAGTGGGGCACGAAGTTCCCTTCGGTGCCGATGCCTCGCTCGTGGATACGACGGATACTCCTATCGAGTACAGCTCCGCTCCATTGAGCGATTACCAGGGAGGACAGCATAAGGTCCTCGAGAAAAGAAAGTAGGAGAGAGTATGCAGGAGCCAAATAAACTTCGACCCTTTTTCGAAAACCTGAATTTCGAAAGAGACGACAATACGATGGTTATCAACTTCGGACCCCAGCACCCTTCCGCACACGGACAGCTGCGTCTGATACTCGAACTTCAGGGTGAGCAGGTAGTCAAGGCTCTGCCCGATATCGGCTATCTCCACAGGGGTGTGGAGAAGATGGCGGAGAATATGATATACAACGAATTTCTCCCCACTACCGACCGTCTCGACTATATCGCCTCTACAGCGAACAACTACGCTTTCGCACATGCCGTGGAGAAGCTCATAGGTCTCGAGGTGCCAAGAAGAGCGCAGGTGATAAGAACGATGCTGCTGGAGCTCAACAGAATCATTTCGCACCTCTTCTTCCTTGCCACCCATGCACTGGATGTGGGTGCCATGTCGATATTCCTCTACGCCTTCAGGGAGAGAGAGTATGCGATGGATTTGATGGAGGAGTACTGCGGTGCCCGTCTGACACACTCGGCGGTGAGAATCGGAGGAGTGCCCCTCGACCTTCCCGAAGGTTGGCTGCAGAGTCTTTCGAAATTTCTCGACGAGCTCCCCGAGCAGATAAAGCTCTACGAAGACCTGCTGACACAAAACCGCATCTGGAAGATGCGTCTGGAGGATGTTGGTATAGTCACTCCCGAACAGGCGATGAGCTGGGGCTGCTCTGGAATAATGCTCAGAGGCTCTGGAATAGAGTACGATATCCGCAAAGAGGAGCCGTACGAACTCTACGAGGAGCTCGATTTCGACATACCCGTAAGCGATCGTTGCGACAGTTACGGCCGCTATCGTCTCTATATGGAAGAGATGAAGGAGTCGATAAAGATTCTCAGACAGCTGATCGAGATGTATCCCGAAACCGAAGCTCGTCTGATGGCACACGCCCCCAGATATATATCGGCTCCCAAAGAGGAGATTATGACACAGAACTACGCACTGATGCGACACTTCGTACTTGTTACGCAGGGAATGCGTCCGCCGAAAGGAACGGTATATGCACCTACCGAATCACCCAAGGGTGAGCTTGGATTCCTCATACGCTCGGAGGGGGAGCCGTACGCATACAGACTCAAATGTAGGGCGCCCAGCTTCTTCCATACCGGAATACTACAAGATATTCTTCCGGGTACATATATAGCGGATGTCGTCACCATTATCGGCAGTACCAACATAGTCTTCGGTGAAGTGGACCGATAACCGAACGGCAGGAAAGGATTAGCTATGAAGAGATACGATTTGAGACACCTGAAAGAGAACTTTTACGACCGAATGATCGAATTGATAGAGAGTGATCTCGCAAATGGAGAGGTGGGTATTTTCCTCTTCGAGATAGGCGATTTCTCTCCTATTCAAAAGAGTGCCGATCTGGTCAAAGAGCACGGTTGCGAGCTGATGAATTCTCTGAAGTTCAATGAAGTGGACTGGACTATAGTAGTCAAAAAAAAGGCTGAATGATGGCTAAGGTAGTTTTCTCCACCTGGCGTGGCGAAGAGATCGACAACAGAGGGAAGAGTCCCGAAGAGTGGGTCGAGTCGGAGTTCAGGCTGCCGGAGAACTATGACGAAGAGACCAGAAGCCGCGCCTTTGTAGGCTGGGATGGAGTGGCGATCTTCGATGAGAATATAGATGCCGTAAGGTTGGCTATGGAGTATGCCGCACAGTATCAGAAATACTCCGAGGCTTGCGGGCGGTGTACGCCGGGGCGCTGGGGGGGAAGAATCCTTTATGATTTACTCGACAAGATAGGGCGTGGAGAAGGGGCTTTCGAAGATATAGAACATCTGCGTGAAGTGTCGCAAACCATGATGCTGACCTCCAAGTGCGAAATAGGGCGCACCGTTCCCAAGCCCATTCTCGATCTGATGGACAACTACAAAGAGCAGTTCGATACCTGTATAGCAGAAGGTATCAAATCGGCGGAATATGACGAGGAGTGCAAGTATATAGCGAAGATTACGGCACCATGTATGGATATGTGCCCTTCGCATGTAGATATTCCCGCATATATCGAGGGTGTCAGAGATATGGTTCTTACAGACTCTCTCAAAGCCACAAGACAGTCTATGCCTCTTGCCCACACCTGCGGCAGAGTATGTCCACACCCTTGTGAAGATGCCTGTAGGCGCGCCAATCTCGATGAGCCGGTATCTATCATGGAGCTCAAGAGGCTCGGGGCCGACTACGAAACAGATCACGGTATCGGTTTTTTGCATCCCGTCGAGCCCAAAGCTCCGAGAAACGACGGCAAGAAGGTAGCGATAATAGGGGCGGGTCCTGCCGGATTGACAGCCGCATACTACCTCGGACTCGAAGGTATAGCGGTAGATATCTACGAAGAGCTTCCCGTGTTGGGTGGTGAGGTGGCTGTCGGTGTGCCTCAATACAGGATGCCGATAGAGAAGTACAACAAAGATATAGAGCTCGTAACCTCTCTTCCTACGGTCAATGTCTATACCAATCACAGGGTCGATGCCCAGAGGCTCAAAGAGCTCGATGCAGAGTATGATGCCGTACTTCTTGCCTTTGGTACCCGTCTTTCGAAAAAGATTCGAGCGCAGAACGAGAGGGCGGATATGGAGGGCTACTGGGGAGCCATCCAGATGCTCGACAAGGTCAATCTCTGGAACAAATACGCAATCGGTTCTCCCGCATCCAATGAACTAAAAGATAAAGTGGTGGTCTGTGTCGGCGGCGGATTCACCTCCATGGATGTGGTTAGATGCTGTATTCGTGAAGGAGCCAAAAAGGTCATTATGCTCTATCGAAGGGATGAGAAGACGATAATCAGAAACACAACCTACGAAGAGTATCACGAAGCCGTGGAGGAGGGAGTTGAGTTCATATTCCATTCTGCAGTAGAGAGGATAGTCGATGAGAACAACAAACTCAAGAAGCTCATAGTCAACAGATACGAGCTTCAACCAGACCCTGACGGAGGACGACCGAAGCTCGTCAAGATAGAGGGGGCCGATTTTGAAATAGAGTGCGACTGGCTTATCCCAGCGGTGTCGCAGTCGGCTGATTTGAGTATTCTTCCCGAGGAGTGGAATCTCGAACTTACAAGCTGGAACACTCTCCTGACGAATGGACGCGACTATATGACAAGCAGACCTGGATTGTTTGCCGCGGGAGACTGTGAATATGGACCAATGACGATAGTCAATGCCGTCGGGCAGGCTAGACGGGCTGCATCGGTGATATCCAGATATATCTATGACGGCAAGGTTTCCCTGACCGACGAAGAGATTATGGAAGACCATCTGAACAAGCTGAAGGTCTATAACAAGAATGAGAAAATCAGCGGCTGGATGCCCGGTATAGCAAGGAATGTAAGCAAGAAGCTTGAAGCTGACGAGAGGAGAAGCAACAACCTCGAAGTCAATATCGGCTTTACCGGAGAGCAGGCGATAGCGGAAGCCGAACGCTGTATGCGTTGCTATTATATCTCTATGGTGGCGGTGTGAGATGAGTAGTGTCGATATGAATGAAAATATAGTCAAAGTTACGATAGACGGTGTCGAGCTGCAGGTAACGAAGGGCAAAACCATTCTTCAGGCGGCGAGAGAGAACGGCATATATATTCCGACGATGTGTTACCTAAGTAAGCTCGAACCTATCTCTTCATGCCGTATGTGTATGGTCGAGGTCGAGGGTGTGGATGGAGTGATACTCTCCTGTCAGGAGAAGGCGGTCGATGGAGCGGTAATAAAGACCAATACTCCGACTATCGAAAGAGAGAGGCAAAAGATTGTAAAACTCTACGATGTAAACCACCCTCTCGAGTGTGGTGTCTGCGACAAGAGTGGAGAGTGCGAGCTGCAAAACAGAACACTGGAGTACGGGATTGACCGCCAAGAGTTCGCAGCGAGAGAACAGCATAGGCCTATGCGTAACTGGGGCTTCATCAGTTACGATCCCTCTTTGTGCATCATGTGCGAAAGATGTGTTCGTGTATGCAACGAGATAGTGGGAGACGAAGCTCTACAGATAAGTACAGGAGGCTACAAGTCCACAATCGTCAATGTCAAAAGTGACGATGACTGTGCGGAGTGTGGCGAGTGTATGGCGGTCTGCCCTGTGGGAGCACTGGTTAGCACCGATTTCAAGTATAGTGCCAATGCCTGGGAGCTTAGAGCTATTCCGGCAAGTTGCGCGCACTGTAGTGCACACTGCCAGCTCAACTATGAAGTAAAACACGAGTCTATAGACAATCCTGTCGAAAAGATATACAGAGTCACCAACGATTTCGAGTTCAGTTCGCTTTGCGGGGCGGGAAGATTCGGTTACGACTTCGAAAACAGAGCTTCGCGCAGGGATGAAGCGGCTTTCTCTCGAGCGGTAGAAGCCTTCGAGAGGGCCGAAAATATACGCTTCTCCTCCATGATAAGCAACGAAGAGGCTCTTTTACTCTGCAAAATCGCAGAGAAGACCGGCGCCAATCTCGTCTGTGACGAAGCCAAAGCCTATCAGGATTTCATGAGAGCCTATTCAAGGGCATCTGGAAGAAGGCTATATAGCGGAGACTTGAAGAGAGTGGCGAAATCACAGAGTATCGTGGTGCTTGGTACGAGAATCTATGATGACGCTCCGATGGTGAAATATGCGATATCCACAGCGGTCAAGAGAGAGAAGGCACAGGTGGCCTATCTGCATCCGCTCGAGGATGGAAGAATCAGAAATATAGTCACATCCTTCGTCAAATACGAGGTTGGAAGCGAAGAGGGTGTGGCGGCTCTTTTGGCAGCGACACTGATAGATAGGCGAAGAGCTCCCGAAAAGCTCCTGAAGCTTATCGACGATCTCGATATCGGCTATCTGAGTGCCGAGAGCAATGTCTCGGAGGAAGAGCTCGAAGAGATCAAGTCTATGCTCTGGAAGAGGAGAAGATTCACACTCATTGCCGGAGCCGACCTCTACGCGCACCCCGGAGCCGAAAATATAGCCAAGTATCTCGCAGTAATCGAGAGATATAGCGATTTCGATCTTATTATAGTGCCTCCTGCCTCCAACACTCTGGGTGTCTCTCTCATCTGTGAGCTTTGCGAGATGAAAGAGGGATATACTGTCGGCTACAACGCTCCAGGAGATTTCGTCCTGAGCGCTCTGGGCGATGGAGACTTGGATATGCCGGCACTCAATCAGCAGGAGGGAACATTCACGACTCTTGAAAAGAGAGTCGTTCCCACCAATGCCGCGCTTGGCTATGAAGGTTACGAGTTGGCGGATATCGCAGCTGCCCTTGGGATAGAGATGGAGAATGTGGTGGATTTGACACCCTATCTGCCCGAAGAGAGAGGTTTTCGCAGGGTGGAGTTCGACAGTCTCGAAAATGGATTCGGCATCGATGGAAGCGACAGACGGGGATACGAGCTCGAAGATGCGCTCTTTGATTCACAGGAGTTGCCTCTCGAGCCGGACGAGTTGGAGAGCTTCGACGGTACGATAATCTACAGATGCGATGAAAAGCGTCAATTCAATCCATTCACGGCGAAGTGCTCCCAACTCTCGGCAGAAGAAGCGGTACTGAAGGGTTCGGCGCAGTTTGCGGCGGCGGCCAAGCTCGAGGATGGAGAGAGAGTGAGTTTCGAAGTCGATGGCATACACTACGAAAGAGTGTTTAGCATTGATACATCGATGAAAGGAACGGTTGCTCTCAATCCGACATTCGATATCGGATTAAGCAGCTTTGCGGTATCCTCATATAGATTCAGCAAAGCCCAAATCAAAAAAGTAGGTAGCGACGATGAGTAGAAACGAAATAACAATCACCATCGACGGCGTAGAGTGCAGGACATACGAAGGGGAGTATGTTCTGAATGCCGCGAGGGCGAACGGTATATTCATCCCCGCGATATGTTATCTTACCCGTTGTTCTCCGACACTGGCCTGCCGCCTGTGTCTGGTGGAGGCCGACGGCAAGAGAGCATACGCATGTAACACGAAAGCCAAGGACGGCATGCAGATTGTTACACAGAGTGAAGAGATAATGGAAGAGCGTCGTGCCATTATGGAGGTTTACGATGTAAATCACCCTCTGCAGTGCGGTGTCTGCGACCAGCACGGAGAGTGTGAGCTTCAGAACTATACTCTCGAGTTGGAGGTGGATTCTCAGCGTTTCGCGATAGCGGATACCAAAAGAGAGACCAAGAACTGGAGTAGCGTACTGCATTACGATGCCGGACTCTGTATCGTCTGCGAGCGCTGTGTAACCGTCTGTAAGGATATGATAGGCGACAGTGCGCTCAAGACAGGTCCAAGAGGTGGAGCTGCAGTGGACAAGTCCTACAAGCAGAGCGCTCCCAAAGACGCATACGCCATGTGGAACAAGTTGCAAAAATCGATTATCGTTCCGAGCAACGGTACCGAATATACCAACTGTTCGGATTGCGGGGAGTGTACGGCGGTCTGCCCGGTCGGAGCACTGACCGAAAGAGACTTCGTTTACAAAGCCAATCCCTGGGAGTTGAGAGAGGTCCCGGCTACATGTACGCACTGTAGTAGCGGCTGCCAGATATTCTACGAAACCAGATTCGACTCTATAGACAATACAGAAGAGAAGATATTCAGAGTCAAAAACGAGTGGAACTATGTAAGCCTCTGCGGTGCCGGAAGATTCGCCTACGACTTCGAAAATAGGGATGTAAAAAGAGATGCCACGGCACTCAAAGCGGCCGTAGAGGCCATAAAGGGAGCGGATACGATTCGTTTCGGCTCCATGGTGAGCAACGAAGAGGCTCTGATGCTACAGAGACTCAAAGAGAAATTCGGCATGAAACTCTACAATCCCGAAGCCAGAGCATTTCAGAAATTCCTCGATGCTTATGCACACGCAAGTGGGCACAGTCTCTATCCTAACGACTTCAGAGAGATTATGAGAGAGTGCGACTTCGTAATCTCTGTCGGCTCCAAACTCAGAAACGACAATCCCAATGCAAGATATGTCTTCAACAATATACAGAAGATAAACAAGGGTGCGGGCTTCTACTTCCACCCCGTCGGCGACAGATTGGTACCGACCTTCGGTAGGAGTGTCGAATGTTTCGAGCACAGACCGGGTGATGAAGAGGCTGCGCTCTATCTCATCTTGGACCTCTTCGCCGATAGAAAGAAGCTCCCCAAAGGAGTGCTGAATTATCTCGATACCTTCCACGAAAAGAGAAAGAAGACTGTCAAAGAGAAGGTGATGAAAGAGGTAGTCGAAAAGCTTCTCGACAAAGAGACCGGCGAGGAGAAAGAGGTCAAAAAGAAGGTGCCTCAGATGGTCGAAAAAGAGATAGAGTACGAGCACAATCTTCTTGTGGAGCGCCTTGGAGGAGATGCGGAGAACTTCGATGAGATCTTCGCCAAGATGATGAAGAAGAAGGAGAGCTTCGCACTGATAGCCGGAGAGGATCTCTTCTTCCACCCGCACTACGAAAATATTGCGAAACTGATAGCGTTGATAGAAAAGAGTTGCTCCATGAAGGTGGTGATGACTCCGCCAAAAAGCAACTCTCTGGGAGTGGCGCTTATCTGCGAACTGGATGACGAGTGTGAGGGCTACACTATCGGCTATAACGCCCCAGGAGACTTCAGGCTCTCCGCGCTTGGAGACGGCGATCTGGATATGCCGGCGATGAATCAGCAGGAGGGAACCTTCGTAACGATGAACAAGCAGGTCGTACCTACCAATGCTGCACTGGAATATGGCGGATACGAGCTCAACGATATTATGAACGAGTTGGGTATGGGGAGAGAACTGACGATTGAATGGACACAAGAGCTTCCGGTGGAGAAGGGCTTCCAGTGTGTCAAATTCGATGAGATGCCCAACTACTATCTAAACGACGGTACCGAAAAGAGAGGATACAGACTCGCTACTATCAAAAGGCGGGCAAGCAGAAGCAATCCTAAGAAGTTGGACGATAGTATCGTCATCTCGGAAGGAGATATAGCCTACAGGTGCAATCCTCCAAGACAGTTTAGCGACTTTACGGACAAGGCGCACCAGATATTCGAGAAGTTTGCCCTGCGTGCATCTCCTGAGCGCGCGCAGGAGCTGGGAGAGAGAGTGGAGGTGCTCTTCGACGGTGCTTCGATCGTTTTGGATGTGGAAGCGGACGATCGTATGAGTGGAGATATCGTGGAGATTCCCGATTTTAAAAGCGGCGAGGATGTCATCTCACTCTTTGGTGAGAGTAGATATTCCAAAGTAACTATCAAAAGGGTGTAGAGATGGACGGATATATCATTGGCACTATCATAAAGGCGATACTGGTACTGGCTATCATATCGGCGCTTGCCGGTTTCGGTACCTATATCGAAAGAAAGGTACTGGCCTTCATGCAGAGAAGATACGGACCGATGCATGTCGGTCCCTACGGATTGTTGCAGATTGCGGCAGACGGAATAAAGCTCTTTACCAAAGAGGATTTCATTCCGTCGGGAGCCAACAGACTCATTTTCATGTTCGCACCTATCATTACGGCGGCGACAGCCTTTATCGCACTTGCCGCCGTTCCGCTATTGCCTGAGTTCAAACTTTTCGGTATGACGGTAAGAGCTATCGTTGCCGATTTGAATATCGGTATTCTCTTCATACTGGGGATGATGGCGGCAGGTCTCTATGGTCCGCTGCTTGCCGGTATGGCACAGAGAAACAAATGGGGACTCATAGGTGCGGCCCGTACGGCGGTTCAGTTTCTCAGCTACGAGGTTGTCACAGGGCTCTCCATGCTCGCTCCTATCATGATAGTGGGTTCTCTCTCTCTGATAGATTTCAACAACTATCAGAGCGGAGGTATGGGCGAGTGGTTGATATGGAAACAGCCTCTTGCTTTCATACTCTTCCTGATTGCGGGATTTGCCGAGACCAACAGGACACCTTTCGACTTGCTCGAGCACGAAGCCGAGATAGTGGCGGGATATGCGACGGAATATAGCGGTATGAGATGGGGTATGTTCTTCATCGGTGAGTATGCCAACATGATAACTATCGGCTTTATTGCCGCAATCGTCTTCCTGGGTGGATTCAACTCATGGGGCTTTCTCCCGGGAGGGCTGGCGATCGTGTTGAAGGTCTCTCTCTTCTTCTTCCTCATGTTGTGGGTCAGGGCATCTTGGCCTCATGTAAGACCCGATCAGATGATGTGGCTGTGCTGGAAAGTTCTGATGCCGCTGGCGGTAATCAATGTGACCCTAACAGGTCTCTGGATGATGGTATAAGGAGGAGAAAATGAGTTTGGAAGAGTTCAAAGACCGTAATATAGGGACGCAGAACTACAGAATGCTCGATTTGGGTGAGAGTCCAAAAAGTGGTATGGAGAAATTCAAACAGGTTGTGGAGCGCTCTGTGAAGCTGGAGCTCTTTACCGGTTTGAAGGTGACATTCAGAGAGATGTACAAGGCTCTCTTCAAAAAGAATATGCACACTGTCAAGTACCCGTTCGAAAAGATGCCCATCGCACCGAGATACAGAGCGATACATCAGATGAAGCGACTGCTCGAGAGCGGCCACTATAGATGTATCGGCTGTGGCCTTTGCGAAAAGATATGTATCGCCAACTGTATCCGCATAGATACGAGGTATGACGAGAATCAGCGCAAGGAGGTGAGCGAATATACAATCAACTTCGGGCGCTGCATCTTCTGCGGATACTGCGCGGAGGTCTGTCCCGAGCTGGCTATCGTGCACGGTGGAAGATATGAGACATCGAGCGAGCAGAGAGCGAGCTTCTCCACTTTGGAGGATATGCTTACACCTCTCGAACAGCTGGCCGAGCAGAGTGAATTTCCCGGTTTCGGTGCGATATCTCCGAATGCCGACGAAAATGTCAAAAAAACGCCTTTGGCGTATTAAGGAGCGGAGATGGAAACTTTTGCATTTTACTTTCTCTCGATATCGATTGTCGCACTCTTCGCCGTTACGGTATGGAGCAGGAACATTCTCTACTCCATGACATCGTTGGCGGCCGGAATGGTATTGATTTCCGGGCTCTTTTTCATATTGGGAGCCGATTTCCTTGGAGTGGTTCAGCTAATAGTCTATGTTGGAGCGGTGATGGCACTATATGCCTTCGGTATGATGTTCTTCGACGCTACCGGAGTGGTGAAAGAGAAAAACGCTCCTGCAATGACGGTATTCATACTGGGCGGCCTGACGGCACTTATGCTGGTAGTTATATTCGCTGCGCCATCGATAGCCAACGGAGCTCCAGCTTTCTATCCCCCAATGGCTGGCGCGAACAATCCTCAGGCTGTGGGGCTGGTGCTCTTTACCAAATATCTCGTACCCTTCGAAGTGGCTGCCATTATGCTTCTGGTGGCCATGGTGGCCGGTATCATTCTTGCCGGCAAAAAGATGGATAGGAGTCTATCCAAAATCAAGGATGCCGAATTAGAGGGCGGCGAAGCAAAGGATTCGAAATGATAGGACTTGGACACTATTTGATATTGGCTTCGATACTCTTCAGTATCGGTCTGGTGGGGGTTATAAGAAGGAAGAATCTTCTTATGCTCTTCTTTGCGACGGAGATTATGCTAAATGCCGCCAATGTGGCTTTTGCCGCCATATCGAGCTACCACCACGATCTGGCAGGACAGATGTTTGCCTTCTTTATTGTGGCGGTTGCCGCCAGTGAGGTTGCGGTGGGACTGGGTCTTTTGATTCTGCTTTACAAAAAGTACGGCACACTCGATCTCGACGAGTTCACAATGATGAAGGGGTAAGGATGGAAACATTAGTTTATACCGCACTTTTTGCGCCGCTTGTCGGATCGCTGTTTGCGGCACTGTTCGCAATGAGTCCGAAGAGACAGATGACTGGAGTTGTTACATCTATACTGCTCTTCGTATCGTTCTTCTCATCTGCCAAAGTCTTGATGCATGTCGTAGAGCATGGAGAGGTTCATATCAAGCTGATGGATTGGATTGTGGCAGGAGATATGTATATACCCTTCGGCTTCAATGTCGATGCCGTTTCGGCAGTTATGATGACGGTGGTTACACTGGTCTCCATGGTCGTTCATATATACTCCAACGGTTACATGGAGCACGACAGGAGTTTCAATAGATTCTTCTCCTATCTCTCGGCCTTCGTTTTCTCGATGATGGTGCTCGTCATGAGCGACAACTTCCTCGGCCTTTTCATAGGATGGGAAGGGGTTGGAGTCTGCTCGTGGCTATTGATAGGCTTCTGGTACCACAAAGAGGATGTAGGCAGAGATGTGAATCCTTCGATATCTCCTTCTTGGGCGGCGAACGAGGCGTTTATAATGAACCGTATCGCAGACCTCGGGATGTTGGTGGGTATATTCCTCATCTACTGGAATGTAGGCTCTTTGCAGTATGACAAGGTTTTCGAGGTTGTACCTGGTCTTGATCATGGTCTTCTTGTAATGATAGGTATCTTTCTCTTTATCGGCGCGATGGGTAAATCGGCACAGTTTCCAATGCACACATGGCTTGCCGACGCAATGGAGGGTCCGACTCCGGTTTCGGCCCTCATACACGCCGCTACCATGGTTACGGCTGGTGTTTACCTCGTTATCAGAGCCAATCCCCTCTACGAACTCATTCCCGAAGTGAGCTATTTTATAGCTTCACTGGGTACATTCGTAGCGATATTCGCCGCCTCCATGGCGCTTGTAAACAGAGACTTGAAGAGAATCATCGCCTACTCCACACTTTCGCAGCTTGGCTATATGTTCGCTGCGGCGGGTCTGGGTGCGTACTGGGTGGCACTTTTCCACCTTGCAGCACACGCTTTCTTCAAAGCACTGCTCTTCCTCGGTGCCGGTAATGTGATGCACGCCATGCACGATGAGCTCGATATCTTCAAGATGGGTGGACTCAAGAAGGTGATGAAGTGGACATATATCTACATGGGAGTCGCTTCACTCGCACTCTGTGGTATCTGGCCTCTTGCCGGATTCTACTCCAAAGATACTATTCTCGAAGTGGCCTTCAACGAGCATACATATATTATCTGGTTCATCCTCTGGCTCACGGCGGGTATGACGGCTTTCTATAGCTTCAGACTGGTCTTTATAGCCTTCTGGGGCGACGAGAGATATAAAAAACTCGGTTTTCACCCTCATGAAGTGCAGAATTATGTACTTTGGGGTATGTTGCCTCTGGGTATTTTGGCAGTTGTTTTCGGCTGGCACAAAGAGTCGTTCATGGAGTTCGTCACCGAGATGCTGCCTGCTTACGAAATGAGTGAGCATACTCATCATATGGTCGCTACGCTGACCGTAGCCACTACGCTTATTGCGCTTGGCGGTATTTTGCTTGCCTTTAGGCTCTACTCTGTAAGGCTTAGAAGAGATGAAAAGGTGGAAAAGAGCAAAATCTACAAAGTTCTGAGCAATCAGTACTATATACCGATTTTCTATAAAAACACTTTCTCAGAGCCATATGCCAAGCTTTCCGAGATAGCATGGAAGGAGGTGGATATGCAGGTTGTGGATGCGACCGTTGACGGTATAGCGAACATAATCGAAGAGAGTGGAGATGCCGCACGCCAGGCTCAAAGCGGTAATCTCTCGGATTATCTGAGGTGGATTGCCATAGGTGCAATCGCTCTGGCGGTATTGGCTCTGTTTGCCGCACTGAAGAGTTAAGGAGAAACGGATGGAAAATATTTTAAGTGTATTGGTCTTTTTCCCGCTCGTTGCGGCGATACTGGGATTCTTGGTTGGAAAGAAGAGTATCAGAGTTTATGGTATCAGTGTGGCAACTATCGAATTTTTGCTCACACTCTGGCTCTGGTTCGCCTTCGACAATAGTAACGGTGGTTTTCAATTTATCGAATATATACCGCTGGTAAGTGAATTTGGTATCAACTACTATCTCGGAGTGGATGGTATAAGCCTATTTATCGTCATTATGGCGGCTCTGATGACACTTGTCGGTATCATAGCGCTCAATGTAAAGAAGGATTTGAAAAACATGATAATCACACTTCTCTTCCTCGAAGTTGCGATGATCGGTGTTTTCGTATCCCTCGATGCTATAGTATTTTACCTTTTCTGGGAGTTTTCGCTCGTTCCGATGCTCTATATCATAGGTGCTTGGGGTGGAGAGCTTAGACTCTATGCGGCAATCAAGTTCTTCCTCTATACCTTTGCAGGTTCGCTCGTGATGCTGGTAGGTATGCTCTATATGGCATATGTTTACCACTCCGTCTCGGGTGTCTGGAGTTTCGCCATAACCGATTGGTATGCTCTCGTTCTACCTCTCTCTATCCAGAAGTGGCTCTTTTGGGCCTTTTTTCTCGGTTTCGCAATCAAGGTTCCCATGTTTCCTTTCCATACATGGCTTCCATATGCGCATGGACAGGCACCTACTGTCGGTTCGGTAATTCTTGCCGCAGTACTTTTGAAGATGGGTAGCTACGGTTTCGTTAGATTTTCGCTTCCCATGTTTCCAGATGCCTCCGTCGCCTACATCACGCCGGTTGCAATCATCGCCATAATCATGATTATCTACACTGCAATGGTTGCGTATGCACAGAAGGATATGAAGCAGGTTATCGCCTACTCTTCCATTTCGCACATGGGTGTAATAGTTCTTGGTACCTTTGCCATGAATGCCGAAGGTATCAGTGGTTCGATATTCCAGATGCTCTCTCACGGTATCGTCTCAGGAGCTCTCTTCCTCCTCGTCGGTGTAATATACGATAGAAGACATACGAAGCTGATGAGCGAATTTGGAGGTTTGGCTTTGGTAATGCCCAAATATGCCCTAATCTTCGGTATTATGATGATGGCTTCCGTCGGTCTGCCGCTTACTATAGGATTCATAGGAGAGTATCTCTCTCTCGCGGGATTCTTCAAGATTTCGCCGATGTTGACACTCTTGGCGGGTACATCTATCATCCTTGGGGCGATATATATGCTCTCTTTGTATAAAAGGTCTTTCTTTGGGCCGGTAACGAACGAGGCAAATGCCAAACTTCCCGATCTCGATTCGAAAGAGCTTACTGCTCTCGTACCTCTTGTGGCACTGGTCGTCTGGCTCGGAGTCTATCCCAAACCTGTTCTGGGCCCCATAGACAACAGTGTCAAGGCTCTCGTGACTTTCATGCATGAGAAGGCACAGACTTCCGAGGCGAAGTCCGTAATAGTAGTTAGCAAGCGCACCAAGGAGGCAAAATAATGTTGCAGGCTGTAGATATAAGCATGGCATCACTCAATCTGATCACGCTATCTCCAATGCTGGTCATTGTCAGCGGTGCACTGCTCATAATGATTATCGATTTGTTGAAGAAGGATATGGACAAGAGCCTCTTCGTGATGCTCTCTATCCTTGTTCTCTTCGTGGATTTTGGAGCGACATTGAGTTTGAGTATCAATGAACGAGGCTTTTTTGATCTAATGCTGATCGACGGCATATCGGTTCTTTCACAACTCTTGATTCTATTGGCTTCAATGCTATTTATTCCCCTTGCTCTGACACAAAAGAGGTTTCATGAATACTCCTATCCAGAGTTCTTTTCACTCTTCCTCTTTATGGTTGCAGGTTTTCAATTCATGGTGGCAAGTGACAATCTGATTCTTATCTTCGTCGGTCTCGAGACGGCTTCGCTGGCACTCTATACACTGATAGCTATGCACAATACGCCAGGCTCGCATGAAGCCGCTATCAAATATTTCACAATGGGTGCCATGGCTGCCGGTTTCTTCGTGATGGGTTCTGCTGCAATCTATGCCGTAAGCGGTTCGGTAGAGCTTTTCGATGTAGCAAAGGTACTTCAGCAGAGAATGAACGAGGCTGGGATCGTCCTGCCTATAATTGGCGGAGCTGTACTTCTATTGGTCGCAATTGGTTTCAAAGTCTCTCTAATGCCTTTTCATATGTGGACACCAGATGTCTATGAGGGTGCAAGTGCTCCCATGGCGGGATATATGTCGATCGTGCCCAAAATTGCAATGATGGTCGTTGCCGTGAGAGTGATAGGCTTCTATATAGATCTCGGGATGGAGTCGGTCAGATATATGGTTATAGCACTCGCAATAGTCACTATGACTCTTGCCAATATAATGGCTCTCGTTCAGCTCGATGTCAAGAGAATGCTCGCTTACAGCTCTATTTCGCATGCGGGATTCGTGATGGCGGCACTGGCTCTGGATACGACCAAGGCTTATAGTGGTATCTTCCTCTATTACGGACTCTTCCTCTTTACCAACTTGGGTGCTTTCGCTATGCTCTGGATAAGCAGACACAAGAAAAACAGATATCACAGCCGCTTCCACCATCCCTACGAGAAATTCTCCGGTCTCATAAGCACATCTCCTATGGGAGCTGTCATTATGGCTATTTTCATGCTTTCGCTTACAGGAGTTCCCCCATTCAGCCTCTTTTGGGGTAAGATGTATATCATCAGCGCCACTGTCGATGCCGGATATATTTGGCTTGCAATCATCATGGCGCTCAATAGTGCGATTGCAGCGTACTACTATCTGAAACTGATAGTCTATATGTTCCTCAAGCCTCCTGTAGCAGGAATCGAGGCTGTCGGGGTCAACTCTTCGAGACCGCTTGTCGTCATCGTCGGCATCGCAGCCTTCGTAACCACGATGTCCGTCTTCTTCATGGAGCCGATGCTGACATATATCAACTATATGGTCAGCGTCAGCGGCTATTGAGAACCGCTCTGCGGCTTGCCGCAGGGTGCTACCCCGCAACTTGTATAATTTCTGGATTTCCTACTCCCTGATTAGGCGATATCAGACTGCGTCCCAATAATTGTTTTTCTTTAAATCGACATCTCCTTTTTATGGGAGAAAGCCCCTGCTTTTTGACCCCCTCGTGATTTGCCATCGAAGTCCATGCAGACTAACTGTCGCTTTAAAAAGAAGTAGCCTATCTGACTGGAGTAGGGACTTTGGTTCCATTTCAATGTGATACTTGTCGATCTCCTCTTTTGTGCGGGGTTTAGGCCCCGACACTTTTGCGTTGCGGACTCTTTCTCCTGAGTCTGGTGTCGAAGCTGTATGAAAATCTTAAATAGTTGACCGTGCAACCGCCACAAACCTCCAATTTAGGGGCATTTGAGCACTTTTTCACTACCCTAAAATACAAGATAGGGAGTTTTAGCCTGTCAGAATCCTGCAGTTTTGAAGGTGACATGGTTCAGGAATCCAAGGAGGAGGTGACCCTCTTTGGGCATCATCGTCTGCTGCGAGATCTCATCGATCCAGAACATCCTCTCGTCAAACTGGCTGAGAGT
>CAJXJF010000039.1 GCA_913054475.1 uncultured Nitratifractor sp. | reverse complement strand
TATATGCAATGCCTACAGAGAGATTCGTACATCTTTACATTTCAAGCTCTCCTAGCGGGATTGAAGTCCCTACTTCTCGACTCCTCTCACTTCATAGCGTGAGGATAAAATCGAAGCTTTGTCCTATAGAGCTCTCGATGGGCGGATGTGCGCCTCGAGCGCAGAGGCACACAGTTTACAGAGTGTGGCACTATCGGGAGTGTCAGTGCTTGAGAATCTGAGCGAGAAAGAGTTTCAATCTCTCGCTCTGAGCTTTGTTGAAGAAGTTTTCGGGGTCGTTTTCTTCCACTATCTGTCCCCCGTCCATGAAGATGACTCTGTCGGCGACCTTGCGGGCGAAGCCCATCTCGTGCGTGACCGTTACCATCGTCTTGCCCTCTTTCGCCAGAGAGACCATCACATCCAGAACCTCTCCTATCATCTCGGGGTCGAGTGCGGAGGTGGGTTCGTCGAAGAGCATGATATCGGGGCTTTTGCAGAGTGCTCTGGCTATGGCCACTCTCTGCTGTTGACCGCCGGAGAGCTGATTGGGGTATTTATGGGCCTGGTCGGCAATATTGACCCTCTCCAGATAGTGCATAGCCGTCTCAACAGCCTCCTTTTTCGGTTTTTTATAGACCCATACCGGTGCGAGAGTCAGATTTTCCAGTATCGTCATATGGGGGAAGAGATTGAAGTGCTGAAAGACCATAGCTACATTGGAACGAATCTTTCTTAGGTTTTTCAAATCGCTGTTGACCTCCGTTCCCTTCACTCTTATAGTCCCCTCCTGATACTCTTCGAGACGGTTTATACAGCGTATCAGTGTAGATTTACCCGAGCCAGAAGGGCCGGCGATGACGACTATCTCACCCTGCTTCACCTTCAAATCTATCTCTTTGAGGACATGGAAATCTCCATACCATTTGTTTACCCCCTCTATCTCTATCATCATCTTTTCGGATATCTTCCTATCTTCGCTCATCTACTCTCCTTTGCTCCTATCGAGTCTCTTCTCCAGATACTTGGAGTATCTGGACATGCTGAATGTGAATATCCAGAACAGGAAGGCGGCGAAAACATACCCTTCCGTATCCATACCGAGCCAGTCCCTGTCGTTCGCTGTAACCGTAACCATGGCCAGAAGGTCGAAGAGACCTATTATCATCACCAGAGAGGTATCCTTGAAGAGGCTGATGAAGGTACCGACGAGATTTGGTATGGTGATGCGTATAGCCTGGGGGAGTATGACCAGAGCCATCTTGTGCCAGTATCCCAGCCCCATGGCATCGGCGGCCTCGTACTGCCCTTTGGGTATGGCCTGAAAACCGCTACGAATGTTTTCGGCCACATAGGCCGCCTCGAAGAGCGTGATTCCGATAAGCGCTCTGGCGAGTTTGTCGAAATCGACACCTTCGGGGAAGAAGAGAGGCAGTACCACGGAGGCCATGAAGAGTACCGTAATCAGGGGAACAGCTCTGACGAATTCTATATAGAAGAGACTCAGCGACTTTATAATGGGAAGTCTGGACTGTCGCCCGAGTGCCAGAACGATACCGAGAGGAAAGGAGAGGGTGATACCCACCGACGCTATGACCAGAGTGAGCAGGAGGCCTCCCCATTTGCTGCTCTCCACCACAGGCATATCGAAATATCCGCCATGAAGGAGCGTATAGGCGAATATCGGAAAGAGAGCGATAAGCGCTATCTTGAGCCCGTTGAACTTTTTCAGAGTGCCAAGCAGTATCAGAAGCGCCGCGAGAGCTCCCATGACGATTTTCGGTCGATATAGCTGCTCCTGCGGATAGAAACCGAAAATGAACATATTGAGCTTCTCTCTTACGAATATCCAGCATGCCCCCTCACCCGTACAGTCGCTTTTGCTCGCTCCGCTCCAGTTGGCATCGAGAAAGGCCCAGTGTATGAATGGGGGGAGTATCATATACAAAACGGCGATTCCCACAATCGTGAAGAAGATATTGAAAGGGCTGGAGAGCAGATTTTTGCGTATCCAGGCTATCGCACCCCTTTCGAGTATGGGAGGCTCTTTCGTCTCTTTGGGAGGATATACCATCTCAGCGCTCCTTGATTTTCATTTTGGCGTTGAACCAGTTCAGTATCGCAGAGACCACAAGACTTATGAGCAGATAGGTGAGCATCGTTATCAGAAGTATCTCGAGAGCCTGTCCGGTCTGGTTCAGACTGGTTCCCGCGAATATGGTGACGAGCTCCGGATATCCTATGGCGGCCGCGAGAGAGGAGTTCTTGATCAGGTTGAGATACTGATTTATGATTGACGGTATGGCGATTCTCACCGCTTGGGGGAGAACGACGAAACGAAGCTCCTGCAAAGGGCTTAGCCCCAGAGATTTGGCCGCCTCCTTCTGGCCTTTGGGTACCGCCTCGATACCGCTTCGTATCGCTTCGGCGATGAAGGTGGCCGTATATATACTCAGCGCGAAGAGTAGAGCCATAAATTCGGGAGTCCAACTTCTCCCGCCTTTGAAGTTGAAACCCTGGAGTGAGGGATAATCGAACTCCACAGGCTGGCCCGCTACGAAATATCCCACTATCGGAAAGAGTATCAAAACGAATAGGCTGAACAAAACTATGGGAAACTGCTCTCCCGTCTCATCCTGTCTCCTGTGGGCCCATCTCTTCACGAAAAAGGATATGGCTACGGCTGCCGCGAAAAAGGCGAGCACAATCCAGGCTCCGCTCCCGAATATGGGAGAGGGCATGAAGAGACCGCGATTGTTGATATGGAAAACTCCGAAAATATCGATACTCTGCCTCACCGAAGGCAGAGTGGCCAGTACCACATTGTACCAGAAGAGTATCTGCAGGAGTACGGGAATATTTCTGAATATCTCTATATAGAGTGCCGAAAGCCTGCTTATGAGCCAGTTGGAGGAGAGTCTCCCGACACCTATGAGAAGCCCCAGCAGCGACGAGAAGACTATACCCCAGAAAGAGACTATCAGCGTATTGAGCACTCCTACTTCGAAAACCTTCAGATGTGTACTTGCGGGGGAGAAGGATATGGGGGATTCCGTGATATCGAAACCGGCTGTGGCATCGAGAAAAGCGAAACCTGTCTTGATGCCTCTGCGCTCTATATTGCAAGAGGTATTCTGCGCGATATAGAAGAGAAAAGCCATAAAGAGGACTATCGCCACAATCTGATATATCACTCCTCTTATCTTCTCATCCCTCAAAAATGCCAGCATATAGAGCTCCTTCCCTTTTCTTCTAAACTATTTCGACCAAAACCGGAAGAGGAGTCCGACTCCTCTTCGCGACATGGCGATATGCAAAAACTATCTGAATGGAGGGGAGTAGAGTATTCCGCCCTTGTTCCACAGAGCATTGAGACCGCGCTCTATCTTGAGAGGTGTTTTGGAGCCTATGTTTCTCTCGAAAATCTCCGAATAGTTGCCCACCTGCTTGATGGCACGATAGAAACACTCCTTGTCCAGACCTATGTTTTTGCACATATCGCCCTCCACACCGAGCAGTCTTTTTGTTTCGGGGTCGTTGCTTTTGCTTTTGGCTTCATCCACATTTTTCATACCGATACCCTTCTCTTCGGCAGTGATGAGAGCGTTTCTGGTCCATTTGACTATATCGAACCATCTGTCGTCTCCATGTCTGACGGCTGGTGCGAGGGGCTCTTTGGAGATGATATCGGGCAGAATCAGATATTTTTCGGGATTTTTCATTTTGGTCCTCTCGGCATAGAGGCCGGATGCGTCCGTAGTCACGACATCGCATCTACCAGCTTCGAAAGCCTTGTTCACTTGGTCGTTGGTATCGAAGGTGATGGCTTTGAACTTCATATTGTGCGTTCTGAAGTAGTCTGCGAGATTGAGCTCGGTCGTGGTACCGGCCTGAATACATATGGTAGCTCCGTCGAGCTCCCTAGCGCTCTTGACTCCAAGAGCCTTGGGCACCATGAAACCCTGCCCGTCGTAATACATCACACCCGCAAAGTTGATACCGAGCGCACTATCCCTCGTTTCGGTATTGGTAGTGTTTCTCGACAATACATCTATCTCGCCGCTCTGAAGAGCCGTAAAGCGCTCTTTGGCGTTGAGGGGAACGAACTTGACCTTTTTGGCATCTCCGAGAACCACAGCTGCGAGCGCACGACAGTAATCGACATCGAGCCCTCTCCACCGACCTCTGGAGTCGGCTTCGCTGAAACCTGGAAGACCCGTATTCACTCCACACTTGAGGATACCCGCCTTTTTGACATCTTCGAGCGTACCGGCATCGAGCACCATCACTGCCGAGAGTGCTGCAATTATGGAAAGTCCCAACACTTTTTTCATATATCTTCTCCTTCTTCCGATCGATTTGAATGATTTAAGTTTAGAGAGATTTGGATTAAGTGTAGATTAACCTACCCCCTTTCGTCGCCGATGGAGCGTGAAACGAGAAGAGAGAGGTTTTACTTCGGCTATATTCACTCTGGTATAATTGCCCCGATTTTAAAGATTTCAAGCAAGGAGGATTAGGTCATGAAATTTTTCGCCAGAATCCTGATGCCGTCGCTGTTGATGATATATATAGCCGCAGAGAGTTGGATGAAACTCCAACACTCCTCTCTCTGCTCGGCCACAGGCTGCAAACTGGCGGCATCTTTGCTCAATTTCGACGCAATCTATCTCGACTATCTTGGCTTCGTGGCCGCGATGTCCATACTCATAACGGGTATACTCTCACTCAGGAGCGCCATATTCGAACTCCTCTTTTATATCGTACTCTATACGGCAATCGCCTTTGAAAGTGTCATGATAGCCTATCAGTTTTTCGCCAATCCCGAAATCTGCCTCTTCTGTCTCGGAGTCTATGCCATGCTGCTGCTTACGGCCCTTCTGAGTGAACGAAGATACTTCATGATGGCCCTGCCCGCCATAATAGCCCTCTTCGCCGCCATGAGTACGCTGTCGATACCGAAAAACGACGCACTTGTAAAGGGTGACGGAATCTATCTGATACACTCTCCGAAGTGTCCGCATTGCAGGAGAGTCAAAGAGTACTTCTCGAAAGAGCATATACGATATAGAGCCATCGGGATATCCGACCCCAACGCACGCTCCATGACGAGCACTCTGGGCATAGGGGAGATACCGATAGCCCTTGTCGTGAAAGGGGAGAAGATAGAGATCCTAAGAGGGGAGAGAGCCATAATGGAGAGATTCGAAAGCGGCGCGGAAGCGGCGGATGAGGAAGCGACACAGAGTGTGGATATCTACGCCAACCCGCAGGAGGAGGGGTGCAGCATATCTCCTCTGCAAAGCTCATCCTGCTCCGAAGGAGATGGAAATTGACACTTACCAACACTTTGATACTTCCGCCGAGGAAGAGGGGCATATACCTCATAAGCGACGAGATAGAGAGGAAGATAGAGGGTATCCGAAACGGTATAGCCCATATCTTTCTCAGACACACTTCGGCCTCTCTGGCCATCAACGAAAACTACGATCCTGCCGTACGCAGGGATTGCCGAAGATTTCTCGAAACACTCGTCCCGGACTGCTGGGAGGGTTTCGAACATACGCTGGAGGGGTGCGACGATATGCCCGCACATATGAAAAACATACTTATAGGCTCTTCGCTGACCATACCCGTAAGAGAGTATCTCCCCGCTCTCGGAGAGTGGCAGGGTATATATCTGCTCGAACACAGGGAGCACGGTAGTAGCAGAGAGATTCTAATAACATTGATCGGAGACTGAAGATGAAAATCGTTCTACTCGACGCCGTCACACTCGGAGAGGATATCGACCTCACTCCCATAGAGAGATTCGGAAGACTCGATATATACGAACGCACCTCCCCTTCTAAGACGCGAGAGAGAATCGCGGACGCGGATATCGTAATAAGCAACAAGGTCGTACTCGACAGAGAGCTTCTGCGCAGTGCGGAAAAACTGAAACTTGTCTGCATAGCGGCCACAGGTATGAACAATGTGGATCTGCAGGCTGCGAAGGAGTACGGTATAGAGGTGAAGAATGTGGCGGGTTACTCCACCATGAGTGTGGCCCAGCACACCTTCGCCATGCTCTTCTATCTGTTGGAGAAGCTGCCGTACTACGACAGCTATGTAAAAGAGGGCGAATGGAGCCGCAGCGCTATATTCACCCATATAGGGCGTCCGTTTCACGAAATCGAAGGAAAGAGCTGGGGAGTCGTGGGGCTCGGAAGCATTGGACGGAAAGTAGCGGATATAGCGGAAGCTTTCGGCGCGAAAGTGAGCTACTACTCCACGAGGGGGAAATCCCACTGCGACAGATACGAAAGGCTCTCTCTCGAAGAGCTGATGAGAGAGAGCGACATAATCTCCATTCACGCCCCTCTCGACGAAAAGACGAAGAATCTCATCGGCGAAAGAGAGTTGAAGCTCATGAAAGAGGATGCGCTCATACTCAATCTCGGAAGAGGAGGTATCGTGGATGAAAACGCTCTTGCCAAAGAGCTCGCCAGAGGTAGAATCTATGCCGCTTTGGATGTCTGTTCCATAGAGCCTCTGCCGGAAGAGTCCCCTCTGCTTGAACCCTCACTCTCCTCCAGAGTACTGATAACTCCCCATATAGCCTGGACATCTGTCGAAGCCAGAAAAAGATTGATAGAGGGTATAGCTGAAAATATGGAAGAGTTCCTCTCTGCACAGAAGCGACGGGGCAGGCAGCCATGAATTACGATCTTCTGATAATAGGTGCCGGCGGTGCCGGACTCAGCGCCGCCATAGAGGCTATGCAGAGGGGAGCGAAGGTTTTGATGGTATGCAAAACTCTTCCCACCAGGTCCCAGACGGTCATGGCACAGGGCGGTATCAACGCTGTTTTGCACGAAAGCGGAGACTCCGTGGAGTCGCATATCGAAGATACACTCAAAGCCTCCGGCGGACTGGCCGACGAAGAGAGTGTGAGAGTACTCTGCAAAGAGGCTCCCTCCAATATAGAGTGGCTCGAAAGGCTGGGAGTGCCCTTCTCCCGTATCGACGGTGCGAAAACTCCCCTGGAGTCGATAGCCCAGAGAAGACTGGGGGGTGCGAGCGCCCCGAGGGCATGTTATGCACAGGACTATACAGGATTGAAAATCGTCCATACGCTATACGACAAAGCCTCTTCGATGGGAGTGGAGATTCGTACGAGACTCTTCGCACTCTCCCTCATACACGACGAAGAGGGTGTATGCGCCGGGGCTCTTTTTCTCGATATCGAATCGGGAGAGTTGAAAGAGATAAGAGCTTCGGCCACGATAGTGGCTTCGGGAGGTTTCTCCTCCATATATCACGGCTATACCACCAACGCCTACGGCAGCAGTGCGGATATGCACTCCGCCATCCTAGAGGCCGGAGGATATCTGAGCAATATGGAGATGATACAGTTTCACCCCACCGCTCTGGAGGGCTCGGCTATTCTCATCAGTGAAAGTGCAAGGGGAGAAGGAGGCTATCTGATAGATGAGAGGGGAGAGAGATTCACGAACGAACTCGCACCCAGAGACGAGGTGAGCAGAGCCATCTTCTCCAAAATAGAGAGAGGAGGCAGAGTCTTCCTCGATATCAGACATCTGGGCAGAGAAAAGCTGGAGCATCTGATGCCGCAGGAGCTACATCTATGTCGTCTGCACGCCGGTATCGACCCTGTGGAGGAGCTCGTACCGGTCTCTCCCGCCGCACACTACAGCATGGGCGGAATAGAGTGCGACAGGCAACTGCGTGTGTCGGGTCTATACAACTGCTATGCGGCGGGCGAGTGTGCCAACGCCCATCTGCACGGTGCCAATAGACTCGGCGGCAATTCGCTGCTCGAGATAGTGGTGTTCGCCCGTATGGCGGCCGTAAACGCTCTGGAGAGCGACAAAAGAGTCTGTAGAGATACGGGAGAGACTCTGCACAAAGCCAAAGCCGAATTGGAGAGGATATTGGGAAGTGAAGGAGAGGAGTGTGATATCTATGCCATGAGGAGAGAAGCGGGCAGGATACTCTTCGAAGATGCGGGTATCCACAGAGATGCGAAAGGACTCGAAAAGGCGATGGAGAAGATTTCGGCCATGAGAGAGAGACTCTCGCAGGCCGTATCATCCGACAAATCCGCCCGATTCAACACCTATCTCATCGACTTTATGCAGCTTCGTTCATCGCTCATGGCGGCGGAGGCGATGCTCGTTTCCGCTCTTGCGAGAGAGGAGAGCAGAGGGGCGCACTACAGGAGCGATTTTCCCTATGAGCGACAGGAGTGGTGTAGAGATACACTGTGCAGACTCTGTGAAGGGGAGGTTGTAGTCTCATGAAACTGGAGATAATGCGTTTCGACGGGAAAAGAGTCGAAAGGTACGAGGAGTTCGAAGTGGGCAGAGTGGCAACCCTGCTCGAAGCCTTCTACAGGATAAAAGAGTTCGAAGACCCCACATTCACCTTCGAAGCCGAATGCAGGAGCGGCATATGCGGTGCCTGTGCCGTCAGAGTCAACGGCAAAGAGCGGCTGGCATGTTCCCATACTCCTATGGAGAACGACAGGATAGAGCCCCTCGAATATCATGAGGTGCAGAGGGATATGCTCGTACGCAGAGAGGACTCTTTCGAAAAACTCACGAAAGCCGGAGCCTATCTCCATCGATATGAGCGGAGCGTGCCGGATACGAAGGAGGAGAGAAAGACAGAGATACAGAGCGACTGCATACTCTGCGAAAGCTGCTACTCCGCCTGTCCCGTACTCGCTATAGACGGCTCTTTTCTCGGACCTTTCGCCCTGAGCAGAGCCTACAGATATGCGGCCGACTCCAGAGAGGGCGCAAAAGAGGAGATTGTAGCATCCGTACAGAACTCGGGAGTATGGGACTGTACGCTCTGCGGAGAATGTACGGCAGTCTGCCCCCAGGGGATAGACCCGAAGGGAGATATACTCGCTCTGCGGACACTGAGCCTACAGTCCGGTTACAGCGACCCCAACTTCGCCACCCTTTCGTTCTCTACACCGGATTTCAGCTTCTGAGTCTATCCGCATCGGAGAGAAGATAGTGCATGAAGAGTATCTGGGCGAAAAGAGGGGCGAAGATGTTCACAATGGGCAGATAGTTGAAGAGTGCCGCCACGAGGGCGGCGATTCGCGCCTTGGAGGCTCTCTCGAGCAGGACTTTTTCATCTTTTACGAATAGCGAGCCCACATCGTAGAGTGTAGGCTCTTTCAGCAGAACCGACCATAGCCAGAGCATCACTATCTGCCCGAGCACGGGAACGAAGAGCAGGGGGAAAGTCAGCAGAAAAAGTATCACGAAGAGAAGTGAAGCCTTGACGGTATGGTAGATAGAGCGATGTATCGATGCACTGCCCGCTATCGCAACGGAGGGATACTCTCTGCGTGCGAGAGATATCAGCAGCTTTTCACTCAAAAGCGAGGTGGCGATACTGACCGTAAGCACGACGAGAGTGTAGCCGGCCACTATCGCGAGCATGAAAGCCCCTCCCTCCTGAACCCAGCCCGAAGAGCCTATATATGGAATCATCGATATATACGAGGCTACGAGCTTCTCGAATTGGCTCCAGAACATCGCCAATACGAATATCCAGAAGAGAAAGGAGGCCATACCGACTTTCAGAACGAAAGAGAGTACCGGAGGACTCAGAATATCCCGAAGCGTTCTACTCAGATACCTGAACATAACTATCCTTGAATTTCACATATCTTCGGGCGGAGGCGTAGAGCTCCTCCACCTCTTCGTCGCTCAACTCCCTCACGACCCTGGCGGGAGAACCGAGTATCAAAGAGCGCGGGGGAAAGACCTTGTTCATCGTCACCAGAGCCCCGGCACCCACTATCGACTCTCTCCCAATCACGGCCCCGTCGAGAATCGTCGCACTCATACCTATGAGACAGGCATCTTCTATCCTGCAGCCGTGAAGCATCACTCTGTGGCCTATCGTCACATCGTCCCCTATGATGGTGGGATATCCGTCGCTCATATCTTCCTTTTTGTAGTGGGTGACATGTATCATACTCAAATCCTGTATATTGCAACGATCCCCTATGCGGATACGGTGTACATCTCCTCTGATGACGCTCGAGAACCATACGGAGCACTCCCGCCCCAGCTCCACATCTCCTATCACGGAAGCTCCTGGAGCCACCCAGCTGCCCTCTCCTATCTTCGGTTCGATACCTCTATAGGGAATTATCAATCCTCCATCCATCGATTGTACTCCTTTTGCGACGCATTTATGTGCGATTATAACCCACATTGTACAAAATATTCTATAATTAGCCCGCGAAACGAAGAGTATCGCCGAATCGGCAAGAGGAGAGAGTATGCAAAAGAGGGACAATATAATATTGATAGGTTTCATGGGAGTCGGGAAGGGGACGACCGCAAGAGCCTTCAGCTCCAGATACGGAGTATATGCCATAGATACGGACGACCTGATAGAATCGAAAGAGAACAGGGAGATAAAAAAGATATTCAAAAAGGAGGGAGAGGCCCGTTTCAGAGAGTTGGAGCAGGAGACCGCCGACTGGATAGAGTGCTGTGTGCAAAATACGCTCATAAGCTGCGGAGGCGGTTTCTACAAAGTCGAGAATCTCTCCGCACTCGGTACGGTGGTACTGCTGGAGGCATCTTTCGACTGGATATACAATAGACTCAAAAACGCCAAAAACGCCAGAAAGAAATTTGCCAAAAGACCGCTCTTTCTGGAGCCTGAAAAGGCGAGAAAACTCTATATGGAGAGGGAAAAGGCATATAGAGAGGTAGCCGATGTCGTGGTGAATATGGAGGGTAGGGATATCGAAGAGATAATAGCCGAGATAGCCTCGGCGGCACCGGAGGGCATGAGACTATAGATGGGAGACAAGGCATATTACAGAGTCGCTCTTATCCGCATGGCCTCTCCCGAGCTGACCTACGAGGGGAGAGCGGGTATAAAGAGAGGGACTCTGCTGAGCGTGACTCTCAGAGGAAAGATACACAAAGCCGTAGTGCTGGAGAGTTGTGAAAAGCCCGAAGATTTCGAAGCGCTCCCGATAGATGAGGTATCCACTCTCTTCTACGACGAGATATCCATGAACACCGCAAAATTCATAAGCGACTACTACTTCTCCTCTTTCGCAGAGGCGATAGCTCTCTTTTTGCCTTTCGATTCGGCCCAAAGAGTCCGGGACGACGAAGAGAAGTTTGCAGCCCTGCACCCTCTGCCCAAGTTGAGCGCTGCGCAGGAGAGGGCGTATGAGCAACTGAAAGAGAAGAGAAAGGCACTGCTCTTCGGAGTGACCGGCTCGGGCAAGACGGAGCTCTATATACACAGGATGGCGGAGGTCCTCTCCGGAGGGGGGAGTGCGATACTGCTTATGCCCGAAATCTCTCTCACTCCGCAGATGAACAAAAGACTGAAACACTACTTCGGTGACAAAGTGGCGATATGGCACTCGAAACTGACGAAGAAGAGAAGGGAAGAGACCCTCGAAGCCATACGGGAGGGGAGAGTCAGGATAGTGGCGGGGGCCCGCTCGGCCCTCTTCGTACCGCTGAGAAATATAGAGCTGATAATTGTGGACGAAGAGCACGACGACAGTTACAAAGCTATGAGCAGACCCAGATACAACGCGAGAGATATTGCCGCATATATAGCCGCCAAGAGAGATGCCCAGCTATGGATGGCAAGCGCCACACCCCTGCTTACGAGCTATCTGAGAAACAGTTGTGTCAGACTCAAAGAGCCGTACATAAAGAGTGAAAAGCGATACCGCTTCGTAGGCGGAGAGACTCTGAACCCTGAAATTCTGGAAGCTGTGGAGAGAAACTACCGTAGAGGCTCCCAGAGTCTGATATTCGTACCGACAAGGGCCAATTTCAAATATCTCTATTGCAGCAACTGCGGAAAGACACATCTGTGCCCCTTCTGTAGTGTAGGGATGAGTATCCACCGCGCTGCGAGGGCTCTGAAGTGCCACTACTGCGGCTATACCCACAAAATAGTACAGAAGTGCGAATATTGCGGCCATGAACCTCTCGTGAGCGACAGAATCGGTACTCAGGAGGCCGCGGAGATTATAAGAGAAAATATTCCCGACATAAGAGTGGAGATTTTCGACAAGGACCATATCACTACGGCGGCGAAACTGCAAAAAGCTCTCGATCGTATAGCTTCGGGAGAGAGTGATGTGATGATAGGGACCCAGATGCTCAGCAAGGGGCACGACTATCCCAATATCACCCTCAGCATCATAACCGGTCTGGACTATCTGCTGGGGATATCGGACTACAGAGCTGCGGAGAGAGCCGTAGGGCTGCTGCATCAGATAGCGGGCAGAAGCGGCAGGCGTTCGAAGGCGGAAGTGATAATCCAGAGTGCAAGGGAGGAGTATTTTTCCCGATATATCGAAGATTACGAAGAGTTTCTCAAAGATGAAGAGGAGTTCGCCCGCGAGCTCTATCCCCCCTTCAGAACTCTGGCACGCATATTGATCTCCGACAAAAAGGAGAATATCGCCGCAGACAGAGTGAAAGAGACGGTGGAGAGACTCGAAAGAGTGGCCGATGTGGAGATAGTCGGATACGGCAAAGCCCCCGTGGAGAGGATAGCGGGTAGATACAGATACTCCATACTCCTGAGATCCGAAAAGAGGGTACCTCTGCTTCGCGCCCTCCATCTCGTAAAGACGAAGGGAATGGAGATAGATATGGACCCTGTGGACTTCTCTTGATGCCCCTCTTTCGTATCAAATATATTGCCGTTTTTGTCTCGACAAAATACTTACATCTCTCCCTCTTCCGAAAAGCTGTAGTAGCCTTCGAGCGTGATTATGACATGGTCGAGAAGCTCTATACCCAGCAGTCTCCCCGCTTCGACAAGTCTTTGTGTGACTCTCCTGTCTTCACGGCTCGGGAAGCACTGTCCGCTCGGATGGTTGTGAGCTACGACGATACCGGCCGCCCTCTCGGCAATGGCATCCGCGAAGACCTCACGGGGGTGCACGAGGCTCTGATTGAGCGTGCCTATGCTGATGACCCTCTTGGCTATCATACCCGACGCCCCGTCGAGAGTGACGGCCAGAAAGTACTCCTGTCTCTTGCGTCCGTACTCTTTGAGCACCTCCCAGACCTTTTGGGCCGAATCTATCTTCTGTCTCCCCTTTTCGACCCTCCTCATGCCAAGTTCCACTGCCGCCGCAATCTGTGCAGCCTTGGCCTCTCCCAGGCCGTGAATACGCATCAGAGCCTCCGGCTCCACAACACCGCCCTCGCAACTCTCCAGTACCTTTACAATCTCTCTCGAGATGCCCAGTACATCTCGTCCTCTGACTCCGCTGCCAAGTATCGCGGCTACAAGCTCATAACTCTTGAGAGCTTTCACACCCTTTTTCATAAGCTTCTCTCTCGGCTTGTCGCCGTCATAGAGTTCGTCTATTTTTTTCATGAGCGAATTATACCCCAGCCTGCAGATTCAAGGCAAATTAAAGATAAAAGCGCTAAAATTCTACGAAATTGATTATAATTATCAAAAAGGAGTATCAAAATCATGGAACACATTCCTATAAAGGTAGCGATGGTAGGACAGCCCAATGTCGGCAAGAGTTCGCTCATCAACTCCATCTCCGATGCCCATCTTCATGTAGGCAACTTCGCCGGAGTTACCGTCGAAAAGATGGAGGTGGAGACGAGATATTGCGACGAAGAGGGATGTTGCGAATACGATATCACGATAGTCGATCTGCCCGGGGCCTACTCCCTGAGAGATTTTACCCTCGAAGAGAGGGTCACCAGAGATTTTCTCCTCAATGAAGATTACGACCTGATAATAGATGTGGTCGATTCCACCCATCTTCAGAGAAATCTGCTCCTGAGTGCCGAGCTTCTCGAACTTGGAAGGAAGATGATAGTCGTACTCAATATGAATGACGAAGCCCTCAAGGAGGGGATAGAGATAGACGAAAAACAGCTCTCCGTGATACTCGGAGTGCCGGTCATAAAGACCAGCGCCAAAACATCCGAAGGTCTCGACGAGCTCAAGAGACTTATCGCAGAGGTTTACAAAAAACAAGAGACCGACTCCAAAATCGTATATAGCGATTTCATCGAAGAGGAGATAGAGCATCTCGTCCGATTTTTCTCGGAGAGACACTACAAAAGCGATATTCCCCTGAGACATCTGGCTATCAGACTTCTGAAAGAAGATACGGCAATCTATCGCAAAATGCACGAGGAGCCTATCTGGATAGAGCTTCTTCCCGTTTTGAGAGAGGCACTCGAACATATCTATCTGCATACCGGCAAAAAAGATATCGAAGAGATATTCAACGATGAGCACTTCGCCTTCGCCAAGGGCGCCAAGATGGAGGCCATGAGCACGAAGAGTATGAGGGCACACAATCTTACACAAAAGATCGACAACCTGCTCATTCACCCCTATCTCGGTATTCCCATCTTTCTCTTTTTCATGTGGGCGCTCTTTCAGCTCACATTTACACTCGGGGCGCTCCCCATGGAGTGGATAGGCGCTACCTTCGATTGGATGGCCGACTTGTCCAAAGAGCTACTTGGAGAGAGCGCACTCTCTTCGCTCGTAGCCGACGGAATACTCTCAGGGGTGGGAGCGGTGGTCTCCTTCTTGCCCAATATCGTGATACTCTTTCTCGGTATAGCCTTTCTCGAAACCACCGGCTACATGGCGAGGGTCGCCTTTTTGCTCGATGGTTTTTTCCACAAATTCGGTCTGCACGGCAAGAGTTTCATTCCTCTTGTGACAGGCTTCGGCTGTACGGTACCGGCCTATATGGCGGCAAGAACTCTCAAAAGCAGAAGCGACAGGATGATAACCCTCTTCATCCTTGGCTTCATGAGCTGTAGCGCCAGAATACCCATATATGTACTCTTCGCCGGAGCCTTCTTTTCTCGGGACGATGCAGGGAACATTCTCTTCCTCATCTATATCGGCGGAGCCCTGCTCGGCCTTGTGGCTGCCAAGATATTGAGAATGACAGCCTTCAAAGGCGAAGACGACCCCTTCGTCATGGAGATGCCCAAATATAGGATGCCCTCTCTCAAACTCATCTATCATGTGGTTTATGGACAGGCCAAAGACTATCTGAACAAAGCCGGTACTTTCATCCTGATGGCATCCATACTGATATGGTTCGCGAGCAACTACCCCAAAAATCCCCAACTGGAGGCTCTATATCAACAGAAGATAGAAAGAAGCTTTTCGCAGGAGGAGAAGCAGTCCCTGCAGGCACAGCTGCAGAGCAAAAAGATGCAAGAGAGTTATCTGGGGATAGTCGGCAGATTTTCCGAACCCTTCTTCGCTCCTCTGGGAATGGACTGGAAAATGGGAGTAGCGCTGGAGACCGGACTTGCCGCCAAGGAGGTGGTGGTATCGACACTGGGAGTACTCTACTCTCTGGGTGAAGATATAGATGAAGAGAACTCCTCTTTGCAGGAGAGCCTCAAGAAGAACATCTCACTCCCCGCAGCCGTAGCCTTCATCGTCTTCGTAATGCTCTATATCCCCTGTTTCGCCTCCATGGCCGTATTCGTCAGAGAGGCGGGCGGCTGGAGATATCTGGGCTATCTCTTTCTCATGACCACGGCTGTCGCATGGTCGTTAAGCTTTATCGCATACAATAGCGTCAAACTTTTCCTATGAGGAGCTACCGATGAAACTTACCGAACTTAAACAGGGCGAAGAGGCCGTTATAGTGAATATAGATGCCAACAGCGAACTTAGAAACAGACTACTCTCTTTTGGTCTGGCAGCGGGAGAGAGGCTGAGTGTCAAAGGTCACTCTCTCGCAAAGCAGACGATAGAGATAGAGATAGACGGCACACTCATCGCCCTCAGAAGAGAGGAGGCCGACAAGATAGAGGTAAAAAGGCCATAAAAGCGACAAAGGGAGATTGGGCTACTCCCGATTCTCGCCAAAAGGCCGAAGAAGCATGGTGGTATCTTTGTGACACATCTCCAGCGTCACAATATCGCATAAGTCTGCCGGATTGCTTTAGATAAGCAGATTGAATCAAAGCAATCCCCAACTGAAATCCAGCCCTATCTCGTTTGGCCATTTGCTGCGAAGATAGGCTGGATAGCTATCCGAGGTTATGATAGATTACGGTTTGCTTTCACTCGACACAAAAGACTAATTGCAACCCAAAGATATCGTTCGAGCCCTGATGTGATATATTCGCTCTTCATTATATAAATTCTCGATGATTTTATGATTTTGGATACAAATAATGATTGCATAAGTCCATACTTGTTATAAGAGAGTTTATCGATAGATAGTTGTGCAAGAGGGGGTGGAGTTGAAAGTGACAAAATATATATTATTGACATTTTTGATTTTTACCCTTCATGGTTGTATGTATAGAGTAATAAGTGATTACGAAGATTGCGTATCGGAGAACTTGACTTTTGAATTTAAAGACAATATAAAACTATATATCGTGGATGACTCCAATGCAAGATATAAATATTCCTCGATGAACTTCCCGAAAGGAGAGCACTATCTTTATCTATGCTCGGATGAAGAGGATGAGTGTTTAAACGAATTTTCCGGTCCTTATTATCGGGGATGGAAGCTCATCAGAGTGGAGTCGAAACCTTTTCATCTGACCGGAAGATACAAAATCGACAAACCCAATCTCATCTTGGGAGCCTTCGCGCCGGAGACTTCCGCTTTGCAGATAAAAATGGGAGATATTACGGCTTGGGTTTCGGTTTATGTTTTCGATATGGACTATATGAAAGAATCATCCGCAAGCAGTGTCGAAGAGTTGAATAAAAACAGAAAGCCCCGTACCGATTGGAATAATAGGATGACAAAATTCGAATGTCCAAATAGTGACGCAAAAGAGAGCTCCTGGGAAGTCTTTTGGTCCTATTGAGAACTATGTCACCCGCGATGTCAAAGTTACGAAATGGAAGAAAGGTTTCCGCTCCAAGTATGTGGACTTTTGCGCTCCAAAGCGATGGTTGGCCCATATGAACTTCAAGACAAATCCGCGACTGAAGTCGCGGCCCCAAAAAGATGATACAAATTAGAACCCTCACAGGGGCGGCGACTTTAGTCGCCGGTAGAGTTTTATATGCAGTATCGGTTAGATTTCGCCATCTCGATATGAAGCGAAAGGAGGCAAGGAGTAGGGACTTCAATCCCGTAAAGAGAGCTTAAAGTTGTACGAAGCTCTCTGTATAGATTGGCTATTGGATGGTATATGACGGCAAAGTTATTTCAGATGTGTACCCATATGTACAGAAAAATAGATATGGTATGATTGTGCTCCACTTCGGGTTGATACAAAATATCAAACGCTCTCAATCTAATACAAAAACCCGAAAAGATAGAGTGGTATTTTGGCTCCAAACCCTATCTCGATATCGTCTGCTGCAACAAAGCTGTTTTGCATATCCTTTATCTGCTTGAAACTTTTATCTTTTCCGCCTATCTCGAAAGTGTATTTTTCATCTACCAAAAAGTCTCCCTTTTTTGGGTAGAGAACTTTATGTTTGAAGGTAAGCATATTCAAAAAGAACTCCTCTCTTATGCTTCCCACCTCATTCTCCTGGCAATAGCAGTAGTTTAGGTTTGGATTGTTTAGGTAGAGTTTTGCGGGTTTGGAAAAGATATTGTCCCCTTTGCCTTTTGCCTCGAGGCGACTGAAAATATTACCTAAACTCAGGTAGTGGATGTATTGGTAGAGCGTTTTTCTATTTATACCTATCTTTTGCGCCAAAGCCGTGAGATTCAACTCATAAGGCTTTGCGCCGCAGATGTAGGCTGTAAGCTGCTTGAGCTTATGTATGTTTGATGGCTCTATGTTGAAGATAATGGGCAAGTCACTCTCTATGACCGTATTTATCGTCTCTTCGAGTTTTATACAGTAGTTCGTTCGCGATTCAAAATAAAAAGGGTAATACCCTACTTGCAGATACTCTTTGAAATGCTCCAAAGGCTTGATACTTTTTGTAATCTCTTTAACGATATCGAGATGATTTTTTATGATATCTTCCAGAGAGTATGAGGGGAATTTTTTATCCAGTTTCAACTCCAAAAACTCCCTGAAACTTAGGCCTTTTAGTCTGTAAATCATAGCTCTACGACTCAGGTCCGCTTTTTTGTGTTCGAGTACCATCGCACTGCTGCCGCTAAAAATCACTTGAATATCCAAAAAGTCATATATCTCTTTGAGCTCTATCTCGAAATCTCCATATTTGTGTATCTCGTCTATCACCAAGATTTTTCCACCAATATTGCTAAAGCTCTCCGCTATCTCAAATAGCTTCATATTGCTTGTGATGATGCTATCGACACTAAAGTAGAGTTTTTTCTCATCTGCGATATCGAGTGCTCGTAGATACTGAAGCAAAAAAGTGGTTTTGCCAATACCTCTGGCCCCTATGAGCCCTATGAGTCTTTCATCGAAATCAACAATATCGAAGAAATATCTTTTATATGTGAGTGAAGCTATCTTTTTGTAGATATAGTGCTGTTTCTTAAAGAGTATCTCTAACATTCAGCCTCCTTTTGTATAGTACAGGCAACAAAATCATAGCTATTTGTTCCTTTGGATGAACTTTTCTCATTCCACATCCGAGTTATCGCTATCGCCCGGTAGCTCTCTTCGCCTTCTCATTGGATAAACGGTATTGCTATTTCATCTTTCTAACGGGGAAAGTCCCTTTCGAGCATCGTGAGGAGTGATTCCGGCGTCACGACTATAATATCCCCAAAATTCACATCGATTGTCTTTCAATCAGATACAATAGCAAGAGCAAGCGAAGAAGGATTGGGGATAATGATAACTCGTTTGACACTCCTCCCCATCACTTTACAGGAAGAAGTGACGAGAGAGTGGATGCTCTTCGACTCTCTGGAATATCCCCGCTTCCAGGGCTTGCCCAATATGGCCAT
>CAJXJF010000038.1 GCA_913054475.1 uncultured Nitratifractor sp. | reverse complement strand
CTACTCTATTCTATCACACAGGCAAAAGGTATCTGGGCTCGTCGATACGAAAGAGGCGGACTCGACTTCGGCCCGCAAGAAAGCCTTATCGAAGAATCGCCCTCTCTCTTAGATACTCCTCTATTCTATCCATCGCTTCACCCCTGTTTCGCATAAACTCTTCATGGGCATTCTCGTAGCAGTAGTTGCTCACACAGAAGAGTCCGCCGGCTGGAATATCGAACTCTTTGGCCACGGCAAGTACGGAGAAAAACTCCATATTCTCGAGCTCTATTCCCTTTTGCAGATATAGTCTGGATATCTCTCTATCTGTCGTTATATAGTTCGATGAGTTTACAATAGTTTCCCGTGAAACATCATCCGATGCCGAAACTACATTATCAAGCGGAGTGTAGGCTGTAGAGTTCAAAAAGCCATGCTCCAGATTCGCCGCCGTTTTCGACTCTACCATCTCGAAAATCTCTCTTTTGCCGTAACTGCCGGCAGTTCCCACGAAGAGGATATACTCGGGCACCTCCATGATACAGAGTCTCGTGAGATTGACAGCGCTCTTTACAAGCCCTACCCCTATCGGAGTGGCGAAAGAGAACTCTTCGATATCTCCTGCACAGACAATCATACTCTACAGCCTCACCGGAATATCTCTGCTGCGAAGGTATTTTTTGAGCTCGGTGATATCTATCTCCCTGAAGTGGAAAATCGAAGCGGCAAGTGCCGCATCGGCATTTCCGACGGTGAATGCCTCTTCGATATGTTTCATCGTCCCCGCACCGCCGCTGGCTATCAGCGGAATCGGAGCCACCTCTCCTATCTCGGCATTGAGCTCGTTGTCGAAACCCGCTTTCGTACCGTCTGCATCCATGGATGTGACCAGAAGCTCCCCTGCCCCTCTCGCATAGGCCTCTTTCGCCCACTCTATGGCATCTATTCCCGTATCTCTCCTACCGCCGTGGGTAAAGATATGCCACCGCTTCGGTGCCACTCTCTTGGCATCTATGGCTACGACGATACACTGAGAGCCGAAACGCTTCGCCGCTTCATCTATAAAGGCGGGGCGTGCGATAGCTGCGGAGTTGATACTCACCTTGTCGCAACCTGCATTCAAAAGCGCATATATATCGTCGAGCTTGCGGATACCTCCCCCGACAGTCAGAGGGATGAAGACCTCTTTGGCGACAGCTTTGACAATATCGACTATGGTGTCTCTCTCTTCGTGACTCGCCGTGATATCGAGAAATGTCAATTCGTCCGCACCCTCTTCGTTGTACCTCCTCGCCACCTCCACGGGGTCGCCGGCATCTCTGAGATCCACGAAGTTTACACCCTTGACGACTCTGCCGTTATCCACATCCAGACATGGTATAATTCGTTTCGCAAAATAGTCCATCTGCTCTCCTGCATTTGAGATAAGTAGCTGCTTACTGTTTCGGATTATAGCCAAATCGGCGATGGCAGATGCGTGCAAAGAGTCCCGAAGACTCCATTTAAGAGAAAAAGAGTATAATGAAAAACGATCTAAACGAAGCTGCTAGGCTGGCAGAGAAAAAATATGGACAAAATTTTCTCAAAGATGAGAGTTATGTCGAGAAAATCATCCAATCGATGCCCGACGAGACGATAGAGATTGTCGAAATCGGACCTGGGTTAGGTGATTTAACCAAAGAGCTTGTGAAAACAGGCTGTGTCACGGCTTATGAAGTCGATGAGAGATTGTGTGATAGGTTGAGGGAGAGATTCGCACGGGAGCTGGAAGATGGTACCCTGCATCTAAGCTGCACCGATGTGATGAGCAGATGGGAGAGCGGAACTCTTCATGACGCGCCATATGCTTTGGTGGCGAATCTTCCCTACTATATCGCCACGAATCTGATATTGAAAGCGCTGAGAGACGAAAACTGTCGTTATATATTGACAATGGTGCAGAAAGAGGTGGCAAAGAAGTTTTCCGCTTCCGAAGGGGAGAGGGAGTTCTCTTCTCTCTCCGTCCTGGCCGCAAGTGCGGGCAGAGCCGAAATTCTCTTCGAGGTACCACCCGAAGCCTTCGTACCGGCACCCAAAGTCGATTCGGCGGTACTTTCGATATACAAGAGCGTTTCCATCGACGATGAGAGATTCGAGAGATTTTTGAAAGCGGCATTTTCTCAGCCACGCAAAAAACTGATAGGCAACCTCTCGGTACTTTTCGATAGAAAGGCACTGATGAATCTTTTCGAAGCTCTCGGAGTGGATGAAAATGCCAGACCTCATCAAGTCGCGACATCTGTTTATCATCGAATATATGAAGAATTGAAAAAGGATATGACAGATGCAGAACAAAAGAGAAAATATGGAAAACAGAAGCGGCGGCGCTGAAAACGGGGGCAGAAAGAGACATCCCAACCCATACAGAAACAGAAATTCCCAAAATCAGAACTCCGCGCAAAACACCCAAAAGAGAAATCCCAAGAGTACGAATGAATCCAGAGCTCAGGAGAATAGAAAGCAGAGCGGCAGAAAAAGCCACAACCCCAAAAACTCCAACAGATCTTCGGGCGGCGGACAGCGCTCGGGAGGCGGAAGAAGACCCAGAATAGATACGACAGTACCGGCCGAAATGAGAGAAGCCATTCTCGAAAACGAGAAGATTCAGCAAGAGAGGATGAATCCGTGGAGGCTCATAGATACGAACAAAAAAGGCAAGCTCCGTTTTACACCTCTTGGCGGTCTCGGAGAGATAGGCGGAAACATAGCCGTACTCGAGACCGAGGATAGTGCCATAATCATAGATGTCGGTATGAGCTTTCCCGACGAAACGATGCACGGTGTCGATATACTCGTACCGGACTTCAGCTATATACATCAGATAAAAGAGAAGATAAAGGGTATAGTGATTACCCACGCACACGAAGACCACATAGGAGCGGTCCCATACCTCTTCAAAGAGTTGAAATTTCCTCTCTACGGTACACCCCTGGCTCTGGCGATGATAGGCAACAAATTCGACGAACACAGACTCCAGGCGGACAAGAAGTACTTCCGCTATGTAATCAAGCGCAAACCCTACAATATCGGAGACTTCAAGGTGGAGTGGATGCACATGACACACTCCATCGTGGACTCCTGCTCACTCGCGATAGAGACCCCGATAGGGACACTGATTCATACGGCCGATTTCAAGATAGACCATACCCCCATAGACGGATATACCGCCGATTTGCATCGCTTCGCCCACTACGGCGCCAAAGGGGTACTCTGCCTCTTTTCCGACTCTACCAATTCTCACAATCAGGGCTTCACCAAGAGTGAATCGGTCGTGGGCAGAACATTCGACCAGCTATTCGAAAAGGCCAACGGCAGAGTCATCATGTCAACATTCTCGTCGAATGTACACAGAATATTCCAAGCCATGGACAGAGGTGTCAAGCATGGAAGGAAGATATGCGTCATAGGCCGCTCGATGGAGAGAAATATCGAAACCTCCAGAAGACTCGGCTTCATAGATATAGACGATAGGCACTTCATAGATGCCCATGAGGTGGGCAAATACAGAGACGACGAGATTCTCGTCGTAACCACCGGCTCTCAGGGAGAGACGATGGCGGCACTCTCCCGTATGGCTACCGACGAGCACAGACATATCAAACTCAAACCCACCGATACGGTCATCATCTCCGCCAGCGCCATACCGGGCAACGAAGCCTCCGTATCCAAACTGATGAATCTGCTTCTAAAAGCCGGAGTCACCGTGAGATACAAGGAGTTTAGCGACATACATGTATCCGGACACGCTTCGCAGGAGGAGCAGAAGCTGATACTCAGACTGGTGCAGCCCAAGTTTTTCCTCCCCGTGCACGGCGAATACAACCACATAGCCGCCCACGCCAAAACCGCCGTGGAGTGCGGTGTGGACGAGAGAAACATCCTCCTCATGAGCGACGGCGACCAGATAGAGATAAGCACCAGATATATAAAGAAGGTCAGGACGGTCAAGGTAGGCAAGAGATATATCGACAACCAGAACAACAAAGAGATTTTCGCCGATGTCATCGACGACAGACAGAAGCTCTCCACGGAGGGTATCGTAAACATAGTCGTACAGATATCGACCCAAAACGGGAAGATGGTGAACAAACCGGTCGTTACGAGCCACGGACTCGTACCCGATAGAGAGGATAGAAAATTTGCGGCCGATATGCAGAGGCTGATAGAGGAGTACCTTCTGCACTCCAAAATCGAAAAGAGTGCCAACTCCAAAGTGATAGAGGACGATTTGAGGAGTGTCATCAGAAAGCATATTCTAAGACAGTACAAAAAATATCCGATAATCATACCTACCGTATTCCTGCTTTGAGAAAGGGGAAGAGAGCTTTGAAAGAGACTATGGCCAAAGATGGGAGTTTCGTAATACAAAGTGCCGTAAATACGCTGCTTACGGAAGCGGAGGCTCTTACGCAGGCAGCCTCCCGCATAGATGTAGATTTCGAGCGTGCCGTCGATAGAATCCTCTCCATAGAGGGCAAACTCATAGTTACGGGCATAGGCAAATCGGGGCTTGTGGGAGCCAAAATCGCCGCCACTCTCGCCAGTACGGGAACGAGCAGTTTCTTCCTCCATCCCAGCGAGGCTCTGCACGGAGATTTGGGAATGATAGACAGCAGAGACGGGGTGCTGGCAATCAGCTACAGCGGGGAGAGCGAAGAGCTCTCCAATATCCTGCCCCATATACGAAGATTCGATGTGCCTCTGCTTGCGATGACTGCCGACCCCGACTCCACTCTCGCCGGCTATGCGGAAGTGGTATTGGATATCTCGGTAGAGAAGGAGGCCTGCCCCCTCGGTGTGGCACCCACATCGAGCACCACTCTGACCATGGCGATGGGAGATGCCCTGGCCGTAGCCCTCATGCGCAAGCGCGGCTTCAAAAAAGAGGATTTCGCCTCTTTCCACCCCGGAGGCTCTCTCGGCAGAAGACTCTTCGTCAAGATATCGGATATTATGCGTAGAGAGAATCTACCCATAGTCCACCGTGACACTCCCCTCAAGAGAGCTGTCATAAGTCTGAGCGAAGGGAGACTGGGCAATATCCTCATAGTTGACGACGAGAAGAGACTCGTCGCCGTCATGAGCGACGGAGACCTCAGACGAGCGCTTTTGAAAGAGGACTTCGATATGGAGAGAGCAGTGATGGAGTATGCGACGAAAGAGCCCAAAATACTCGAAGAGCCCTCGACTCTCGCAAGCGATGCCCTCGCCCTCATAGAGGAGATGCAGATACAGATTCTGCCGGTGCTAAACAGCGACGGCACCGTAGAGGGGGTGGTACATATCCACGACCTCGTAAGTGCCGGTATCAAAAGTGATTTGAAAGAGAGAGAATGAGACTCAACAAATATATCTCCCACAACAGCCGCTACTCGAGACGGGAAGCCGACAGACTCATAGAGGCCGGGCAGGTAAAGATCGGCGGTAAAGTCGTTACGGAGTACTCCTACGATGTCAAGCCCGGGGAGAAGGTTGCCGTCAAGGGCAAAACACTTACCCCAAGGAGAAGGGGAGAGTTGACAATGGTGCTTTACAACAAACCCAAAGGTGTACTCGTCACGAAAAGAGACGACAGGGGACGAAGCACCATATACCACAAACTACCCGGAAAGTTTCGCCACTTCATTCCGATAGGGAGACTCGACTATGCCTCCGAGGGGCTTCTTCTGCTTACGGACTCTCCCGAGGCGGCGGATATACTGATGCGCAGCAAACTCCCCAGGAGATACAATATCAAACTCGACAAGCCTCTTACTCAGGAGATGATAGAGGCTATGAAAAACGGGCTCGAACTCGAAGATGCCTCTGCTGGAGGGCACGAAAAGAGCGATATTCTCTCCATGTCTTTCGCACCCTTCGAAGAGATAGTGATAAGAGGCAATTCGGGCAGATACGCCAAACTGAGAGTGACTATCAGAGAGGGGAAAAACAGGGAGTTGAGGCGTTTCTTCGCACATTTCGGAGCGAAGGTGCTCGACCTCAAGAGGGTTGCGTTCGCGGATATCGAGCTCAACAATCTCCCCGAAAACAAAACGAGATATTTCACCCGCACGGAGTATGAAAGACTACACAAATTTCTGAAGGAGGCAAGGAAGAATGATAAAGATAGAGCTTGACACCAACTACAAGACGGAGATGATAGATATAAGCGAAAGCGTAGCCCACGAGGTGATGAGACAGGGCATAAGAGACGGTCTGTGTACCGTTTTCACTCCCCACACCACCGCTTCGGTCGTACTTTTCGAGAAGACGGACCCCAAGCTCAGACGCGATTTCCTGGCATCTTTGAGCCGTATTGCGCCTGCGGATACAAGCTACGAAAGTGACGGGGACAATACCCCCGCCCATATCAAATCCACACTTTGCGGAGCCAGAATCGTCATCCCCGTCAAAGATGGACAACTCTTTCTCGGAAAATGGCAGGCTATCTTCTTTTGCGAATTTGACGGCCCGCGCTCTCCGCGGGAGTACTATGTACAGGTGATATAGAAAAGCTCCCGATGAATCTCGCTCTCAAATATCGCCCCTCCCGACTCGAAGAGATGGTGGGGCAAAAGCACATCGTCTCGAGCGAAGCGGCTTTCAGAATCCTTCTCGAAAAGGGGGCACTCCCCCACTCTCTCCTCTACGGTCCTCCTGGCTGCGGCAAAACGACACTCGCCCGCATCGTGGCCAACGAATCGGGACGACCTTTTCACGAAATGAACGCAAGCACTCTGAAGGTAGATGAGCTTCGCAGGATATTCAAAAAGTACGAGGAGAGTCTCGTCAAACCCGTTATCTTCATAGACGAGATACACAGGCTCGGCAAAAATCAGCAGGAGGTACTGCTCCCCTATATGGAAGAGGAGAAGGCGCTGATTCTCGGAGCCTCCACCCAAAACCCCTACTACGCCCTCAGCGCGGCGATACGCTCCCGCTCCCATCTCTTCCAATTGCGCGAAATAGAGTATGAGGAGATGTGGAGCTTTCTTCAAAGAGTACTCGAGGCCGAAAATATCGGGATGGAAGATGGTGCCGGAGAGTATCTGATAGCTTCGAGCTGCGGAGATTTGAGAGCCATGCTCAACCTGCTCGAGAGCGCTTCGAGCGTATCCGTACCCGTGAAACTATCCACACTAAAAGAGTTGCGTCCACAGGCCGTTCGCTCCGGTTCGGCCCAAAAGAGTGCGCACTACGAGCTCGCTTCGGCCATGATAAAGAGTGTGAGAGGAAGCGATATAGATGCCGGACTCTACTATATGGCCGCTCTCATAGAGGGTGGAGAGCCTCCCGAATTCATAGCCAGAAGGCTTGCCATACTGGCGGCCGAAGATATAGGCAACGCCAACCCCAACGCCCTCAATCTGGCCGCTTCGACAATCGTCATAGTAGAACACATAGGCTATCCCGAAGCCCGTATTCCCCTCTCTCAGCTGCTCATCTATCTCGCCTCCTCTCCCAAATCCAACAGTGCCTACCGAGCCATAGACAAAGCCCGCAAAGCCATAGCATCGCACGGGCCAAAAAGGGTACCCCCGCATCTGCTGAATCACTCGAAGGAGTATCTCTACCCCCATGACTTCGGGGGATATGTAAAGCAGCTTTACAAAGATGACGACGAAATTTACTACGAGCCTTCGGGTATCGGCTTCGAAAAGAGACTCTGCGAATGGGTGGAGAAGATCAAAATGCGCGAATCCTCATCTTGAAAAGAGTCGGGAGAGATCCTTTTCGAATCTCTCCCTCTCGCTCTCGAGCCATTCGCTCATGCTGTCTATCTGTCTGCCCGTGCTGATCGAGCCGGTTCCACCCTCGGACTCTCTGGCGTTCATACAGACTCTGTTGTCGAGTATGGAGAGTGCTGCTTCGTCGATACGCTCGTCCACCTCCCGCAACTCCTCGACTGTAAGCTGCGAAATATCCTTACCGAGACTCTCCGCATGGTTGACCACATTTCCCACGATATGATAGGCGTCTCTGAAGGGCAATCCCACCTCCGTGACGAGATGGTCGGCGAGATCGGTGGCGCTCAGATGGCCTTTGGCGCACGCCGCCTCCATATTCTCCGCCAAAACCTCCATCTCCTCTATCATCTCTCTCAATACCATCAGAGAGAGAGTGGCCGTCTTGACACTGTCGAAAACTCCCTCCTTATCCTCCTGTGTATCCTTGTTGTAGGCCAGAGGCAGACCCTTCATCACCGTCAGAAGCGCCATGAGGTTGCCGTAGGCTCTACCGCTCTTGCCCCGTAGGAGTTCGGGTATGTCGGGGTTTTTCTTCTGCGGCATTATCGAGCTGCCGGTGGCGTGCTTGTCGCTGAGCCTTATAAAAGAGAATTCGCTCGAACTCCATATGATGAACTCTTCGCTCATTCTGCTGATATGCATCATCATCGTAGCGATATTGAAGAGTATCTCGAGAGCGAAATCCCTGTCGCTCACACTGTCCAGACAGTTGAGTGTGGGAGCTCTGAAACCGAGACGCTCGGCGGTAATCTTCCTCTCTATCGGGTGTGGTGTTCCAGCGAGAGCGGCACAACCCAGAGGGGAGTAGTCGTTTCTTTTGCAAGAATCGACGAACCTCTCGTAGTCGCGCCTGAACATAGAGGCGTAGGCCAGCATATGGTAGGCGAAATTTATCGGCTGGGCATGCTGCAGATGGGTCATTCCGGGCAGAAGGACATCGCGATGTTCTCGTGACAGCTCCAATAGGCTCGATATGAGCTCGAGCAGGAGTCCCCCTATCTGCGCACTCTTTGCGAGTACATACATCCTGAAATCGACGGCAACCTGATCGTTTCTGCTTCGGGCCGTATGCAGTCGCTTGCCGGCATCTCCTATCATGGATGTGAGGCGACTCTCTATCGCCATGTGAATATCCTCTTCGCCGCCGTCGAAACGGAACTCTCCGCTCTCTATCTCTTCGAGAATCCTCTTTAGCCCCTCCTCTATCGCTTCATAATCTTCGGGAGATATTATCCCCTGTTTCATCAGCATATAAGCATGTGCTCTGGAGCCTCTTATATCCTCGTAATAGAGCTCTCTGTCGAAAGGCAGAGAGTCGTTGAGCTCCTTGAGCAGCGCCGAACTCTCTACCGATATTCTCGCAGAGGCTATCTTTTCGGCCATAGACTACACCCCCCTCTCCTCTCTCGGACGATATACAAAACAGCCTCCTACATATCTTTCGGATAGAAAAGGGTCTGCTCGTCATGTCCGTCGAGCGCGGGCACCCCCTCGAGCGTATAGGGAATGTCGGTACCATCCTCGAAGCTCACCATAATCGCATATTTACAGTCGGGGCAGACCATCACGATCTCTCCGACACCATATATCTTGCATATCACCTCTTCACCCTCTTTCGCTTTTTCGAAATATGACACCTCTTCTCCTTTAACTCTGCAATTGGATAACTCTCGGCCTTGCGTTCAAGACCCCACTCTCCTCCATTTTCCCGATTGTGCTATTATAGCGTAATGAAATTCACAAAGACGAAGCTGAATGTAACGAAACTATACACGCTTGCCGGAGTCGCACTTTTCATGCTCGCATATCTTGCCTATATCTGCGGTGGCTCGATGGAGACGGACAGATATATATCGCTCGTCGCCCAATCCCTGCACGGCTCTTTCGCGGATATTCCCATGAAGATCGTTTCGGCTCTGGGAACGCCTCCGGCGTTTTTACTCTACTCTCTGGCCATAGCTATCTATCTCTACAAAAAGGGGCGGACGAAAGCCATACTCATATATTTTTCGGCGATGTTCTCCACAGCCCTGAGCAGCTCCGTAATCAAAGAGCTGGTGATGAGAGCCAGACCGCAGGAGAGGCTCGAAGCGATATCCAGCTTCTCTTTCCCGTCATGGCACGCATCCATGAGTATGGCTTTCGCCTTTAGCTTGACGATGCTCTTTCTCTACCCCGTAACGAGACGAAAGAGATGGGTATATGCGGCGCTCTTCCTCTTTCCTCTCACCATAGGAGCGAGCAGAATCTATCTGAATGTACACTGGTTTTCCGATGTGCTCGGCGGCTGGGGACTCGGCGCCGCCGTTGCCGGAGGGGTATGGTGGCTCTACGGAGTACTCGAGAGCCCAAGAGGGCAGATATGACTATCTTTCGTTGATTCTCTCCTTGATTTCGGCCGCCAAGGTGGCGATACGCTCTATCTTCTCTCCTGCGCGGAGAGTGTCGTCGAGCAGAATCTTCACGAAGGCGGAGCCCACGATTACACCATCGACACCTTTGGCCTTCTGCGCGGCACTCTCCCTGTTGACTCCGAAGCCGACATAGACGGGAGTATCGCTGTATCTTCTTATACTCTCCACGGTATGTTCGAGCCTCTCGCTCCTGCCGCTGCCGGTGATACCCGCATAGGCCACGAGATATATGAACTTCTCGGCCGAAGAGGATATCATCTCTATCCTCTCCTGCGTATCGGTGGGGGCTATGAAGTCTATGAGCGTCAACCCGCTCTCCTTCATCCTCTTTTTGTAGGGCAGCGCCTCCTCGTAGGGAAGGTCGGGGATGATGAAAGCGCTCACCCCGTAGTCGCGGGCTCTTTGCACGAAGCTCTGCAAACCCATATGGTAGAAAGGGTTGAAATATCCCATCCAGAGAGTATCTATTTCGGAAGCTATCCGGGCGGAGACCTCGAAGAGGTCGTTCATGACGAAACCGCCTTTGAGAGACTGCAAGTTGGCTCTCTCTATGACGGGGCCGTCGGCGACGGGATCGGAGAAGGGTATGCCGAGCTCGAGGGCATCGGCACCCGCCTCTTTGAGCGCGAGTGCGAGATCCACGGTAAAATTTCTATCCGGAAAGCCGGTAGTGATATAGGCTACGAGTTTTTTCACCTTTTCGGACTCCATATGGGAAAATTGGCGATATTATACTCTTTTTCGATAAAATCCAATCAGAATAAAAGCGGGAAGGATGAATATCTATGAGTATCCATACTCCAAGAATCGAAAAGAAGGTTACGGTGCGCACCATCTCCGCCATGAAAGGGAGAGAGCCCATAGTCATGATCACGGCCTACGATGCCCTCTTCTCTTCCATTTTCGACGGGGAAGTGGAGATGATTCTCGTAGGAGACAGTCTGAATATGAGTTTTCTGGGAGAGAGAGACACCCTCGGCGCCACTCTCGAGCAGATGATATACCATACGAAAGCGGTATGCAACGGCGCCACGAACTCTCTGATAGTTCTCGATATGCCCTTCGGCTCCTACGATACCCCCCAAAAGGCCCTCGAAAACGCTTCGAGAGTCTATAAAGAGACCTGCGCCGAAGCGCTCAAGATAGAGGGCGGGAAGGAGAGAGCCCATATCGTAAGGCATCTGTGCGACAACGGCATAGCGGTAGTCGCACACATCGGACTGATGCCTCAGTTCGTCCGCTCGGACGGCGGGTACAGGGTGAGAGGCAGAAGCGAAGAGGATATACACAGACTGCTCGAAGATGCCGTCGCTCTCGAAGAGGCCGGTGCCTTCGTACTGCTGCTGGAGGGTATGAGCTCGCAGGCGGCACGGAGAATCACCGAAAGTGTCTCCATACCCACCATAGGCATAGGAGCGGGGAGAGGCACCGACGGGCAGGTGCTGGTATGGAGCGATATGCTCGGATTTTTCGAGCGTTTCAAACCCCGCTTCGTAAAGCGCTATATGAGTGGGGCGGCAGAGGTGAGAGAGGCTGTGGCGAGATACAGGGATGAAGTGAAGAGAGGAGTTTTCCCGGATGACGAACACAGCTACGACTAATCTTTTCGACTCCTGCGAAAGGGAGACGGCTTGATGCACAGAGTAGTCGATATCGAGCGCTTCGAGGCAGAGTCGGGTTACGAAAAATCGCTCAGACCCGCGAAGTGGGAAGATTATATAGGGCAGGAGAAGATAAAGAGAAATCTGAAGGTATTCATAGAGGCGAGCCTACGCAGAGGCGAGGCGCTGGACCATATTCTCTTCTTCGGACCGCCAGGGCTCGGCAAGACGACACTGGCCAATATAATTTCGTCGATGATGGGTGCCAACATCAAGACCACGGCCGCCCCGATGATAGAGAAATCGGGAGACCTCGCGGCGATGCTCACCTCCATAGAGGAGGGGGATATACTCTTCATCGACGAGATACACCGCATGAGTCCGGCCATCGAAGAGATTCTCTACCCCGCCATGGAGGATTTTCGCCTCGATATCATCATAGGGAGCGGTCCCGCGGCGCAATCGGTCAAGATAGACCTGCCCCGTTTCACCCTCATAGGGGCGACGACGAGGGCGGGAATGCTTTCGAGTCCGCTCAGAGAGCGCTTCGGTATGCACTTCAGGATGGAGTTCTACGACAATAAGGAGCTGGCCGAAATCGTGATGCGCGCCGCTTCGAGACTCTCTTGCCAAATAGCGCCCGAGGCGGCCGAAGAGATAGCCGGACGCAGTAGAGGCACGCCCAGAATAGCCCTCAGACTGCTCAGGAGGGTTCGCGACTTCTCGGAGGTGGCGGGAGAGGAGAGAATAAGCCTCGAGAGTGCCAGATATGGCCTCGAACAGCTCGGAGTCAACGATATAGGCTTCGACGAGCAGGATATAAGGGTGCTGGAGCTTCTCGTATCTTCGAAGGGGAGACCGATGGGGCTAAGTACCATAGCCGCAGCCCTCAGCGAAGACGAAGGGACGATAGAGGATGTGGTGGAGCCCTATCTGATAGCCAACGGATATATAGAGAGAACGGCCAGAGGCAGAATAGCCACGGCCAAAACCTACGAGCTCTTCCGTCTTGCTCCGCCGCAGAGGGAAACGGGAGGTCTTTTTGGATAGAGCGACTCTTTTCGTACTGATTCTTTTCGGTATGGCCCTCTGGGGGGCATATAGCATCTACTACCCCTTTCTCCTCTCCATGTCGGTGGCGACACTGCTCTCGATGGCCACGATGAACCTTACAAGAGAGCTCGATTATATTCTAAGCTCACGCAGGATTCCGGGCGCACGGAAGCTGGTGACTCTGATAATGGTCATGCTTCTCGTACTTTTGATATTGGCTCCCCTCTTCTATATCGCCACCACGGGAGCCGAATATCTAAGCCACTTCGATATAGGGAAGATCAAACACATTCTGGAGAAGTTGCGGGTATTGACACAGGATATACCGCATATAGGCAGATGGGTACAGGAGTATCTGAAGGTGGAGAGGGTGACACCCTATATCAAGGAGATATCCATATATCTCACGACTATGGGGAGCAAGGGGCTGGGCTTTCTGAAAAACATCCTCTTCGTCATCACCTTCTACGCAGGCATAGTCTATTATCAGGATCGCTTCTTCTCTCTCATCTCCTCCCTCATACCCGCTCCGAAAGAGGAGAGCGGGACTATGCTGAGCGAACTCGCCTCTACGATGGAGGTGGTGCTCTACTCCATCATCGTCACCGCCCTCTTCGAGGGTATGCTCTTTGGTATCTTCATAGGCTATTTCGATTTCGACGGTCTGCTCTTTGGCGTCATCTATGGTTTCGCCTCACTTGTTCCCATCGTAGGAGGGGCGATTGTCTGGGCGCCGCTCTCTCTCTACGCCTGGAGCGAGATAGGGAGCAACAGCGCCATCGTCATAGCGTTATACTCCGTAATAGTCATCTCGATAATAGCCGACACCTTCGTCAAGCCGTTCATTATCAAGATAATCAAGGAGGAGATGCTCAAAAACGCCACCAGGATAAACGAGCTTATCATATTCTTCTCGATTCTGGCGGGAATGAGCACATATGGTTTCTGGGGAATGATTCTGGGACCGGCGATTACGACCTTTCTCTTCGCCACCAGTAGGATATATATAAAATACAGCAACTCGATATAAAGGAGCGACAAAGATGATAAACGAAGAGAAGATGAAGATATTGATCATAGAAGACGATCCTGAATTGGCGATGGTGCTCAAGGCCTATCTCGAAAAGTACGCCATGGAGGTGGAGAGTGCGGAGGATCCCTATCTCGGGCTCTCGATGCTCACACAAAAGAGATATGATCTCGTGATACTCGATCTCACCCTGCCCGGAATGGACGGGCTGGAGGTGATAGAGAGGATACGGAAAGATTCCGATATCCCGATAATCATCTCCTCCGCGAGAGACGACATAACGGACAAGGTCATAGGGATGGAGAGAGGGGCCGACGACTATATGCCCAAACCCTACGATCCCAGAGAGCTGGTGACGAGGATTAGAACGATTCTCAGACGCACCGGTGCCCGCAGAGAGAAGAGCGAGAAGAGCGAACCCATATTTTCGCTCGACAAGCAGAGACATGTCATACTCTTCAGAGGGGTACCGCTGGAGCTCACCGCCGCGGAGTTCGATGTCCTTGCCATGCTCATAGAGCATATGAACGGCTCGGTATCCAGAGAGCAGCTTCTCTACGAGAGCGAGCATATAGACGACGAGAGCTCCATAAAGAATATCGATGTGATAATATCCCGCATCAGACACAAGATAGCGGCCATAGATAGCGTGCACAGCTATATCAAACCCGTAAGGGGGGTCGGCTATCTGCTGACGGACAAGGTTTGAGAGCGATAGTATGAAAAACATATCGGTCACCACCTTCGTGCATATGCTCTTTCTCGTGGTCATAGTACTGCTTGGGGCATCTTTTTACTATCTGCTCTCTTCGGGAGAGGATCAGAGGAAGTTTCAGGAGGTCAACAGATACAAGATCATCTCCGACACCTTCCTGACCTCCGAAAAGATGGGGCGCAACTCTCCTGCTCTCAAAAAACTCTACAAAAACTTCTCTCTCGAGACAGTCGATCCCGACGATGTGAGAGAGGAGATAGAGAAGAGCGGGGTGACCATCTTCAGCGGACGCTCCATCTACGGCAAGGTGCGGGTCTTCAAGACGGAAAGGAGCTACTATATCTTCATCCAGAGATACGATTACGATCTGATGCTGCGCGACAGACACCCCGGAGACTACACCTATCGCTTTCTGCTCTCTATAGGCGGTATGCTCATAGCCATCCTGCTCTTCATGTATATGATGGTTCTAAAAAAGCTCTATCCGCTGAAGAGACTCCATAGGCAGATAGAGCAGTTCGCCGCCGGAGATTTGGATGTGAAGATAGAGGCGCACGGTTACGACGAGATAGGCAGAATAGCCCATAGCTTCGACAAGGCCATAAAACATATAAAACAGCTCATCTCTTCCAAAAATCTCTTTATGAGAAATATCATGCACGAGCTCAAGACCCCCATAACGAAGGGGAGAATCGTGGTGGAGACGATAGACGACCCTGTGGCGAAAAAGGTTTTGGTAAACGCTTTCGAGAGGATGAACGAACTCATCGGAGACCTGGCGCAGATAGAGAGAATCACGATGTACAACTTCGAGCCCGAATGTGCCGAAACGACACTCGAAAAGGTTATGCAGGAGACGGAAAAGATGCTCATGGCCGACCCCTCCGCCTATGAGATAAAGGTGCTCGATCGTCCTCTCTATACCGACAGCGCCCTACTCTCTCTGGCGCTGAAAAATCTCATGGACAACGGCATCAAATATGGCTCCGACAGCTTCGTGAGAGTCAATAGCGGCGGAAACAGGATCGAGGTACGCTCCAAGGGCGAGCCTCTCAAACACGACATAAGCTACTATACGGAGCCCTTCTCACAGGAGGAGAAGAGAAACAGCGGTTTCGGCCTCGGGCTCTATATAGTCTCGAATGTGCTCGAAAAGCTCGGTTACTGTTTTAGATACCGCTACGACGACAAGAGCGGAGAGAATGTCTTCGAAGTGATCATAGATTGAAAGAAGGGAGATCGAAAAGAGTGTTCAAGATTTTTTCACTAAAAGGTGGTATATCGAATGTGGAGGGCTTCTATTGCGACGGAGTCAATGCCGGTTTGCGCCCGGACCCCAAGCAGGGGGATCTGGCCTTCATACGGAGCGAGACTCTCTGCAGGGTCTGCGCGCTATATACGGAAAACCGCTTCAAGGCAGCCCCGATACGACACGCGATGCGCTACGGCGAGCTCTTCGAGAGCGATTTCCTGCTCGTCAACGCCAAAAACGCCAATGCGATGACGGGAGAGAAGGGTATAGAGGATATCGAGCGTATCCTCTCCATGCTCCCTTCGGATCTGGAGGTGCACAATCCTCTCATGAGCTCCACGGGCGTCATCGGCTACAGACTTCCGGTACAAAAGATTGTCTCCGCCTTCGACAGCTTCGACTGGAACGCCAAAAATTCGGATGCCGCGGCCAGAGCCATCATGACTACCGACAGCTTCAAAAAGGAGCTCTGCTTCGAAGTCGAAACGGAGAGTGGAGAGAGCTTCAGGATAGCCGCCATAGCCAAGGGTGCGGGGATGATAAATCCGGCTATGGCCACTATGCTCTGTTTCATATGCACCGATGCGGATATTCCCGCCGACGAGATGAGAGGAGCGCTCGAAAGAGCCGTGAAGGGCTCTTTCAACAGAATCAGCGTAGATGGGGATATGTCCACCAACGATACGGTACTTCTCATGGCCAACGGCAGAAGCGGAGCCTACGACAGAGCCGCCTTCTCCTTCGCGCTCGAGAAGATATGTTTCGAACTCGCCATGATGATACTCGAAGATGGAGAGGGCTCGAGCAAGGTGGTCGCCTTCGAGGTCAACGGTGCGGCGAACGACGAAGAGGCGGCCAGGGCGGCCGTGAACCTGAGCAACTCTCTACTCGTCAAGACCGCCCTCTTCGGAGAGGATCCCAACTGGGGCCGTATCGCCTCCACCATAGGAGCGAGCGGCATAGAGTGCGACGAAGAGAGGCTCGCCATCTACTACGACGATCTCCTCGTTTACGACAGTGAGCATAGAGAGCTCGACAGCCGCAGAGAGGAGGCGGCCTACTCCATCATGAAAAAGAAGAGCTTCAAGATAAGGTGCGAACTTGGAATCGGAGAGGGGAGCTATACGGCCTACGGTTGCGATTTGAGCTACGACTATGTCAGGATAAACGCCGAATACAGGACATAGCCCATCTCTCGCCAAAGGAGAAGAAGAGAAAAGGAGGAGCGGATGAGAAGGATAGATATAGAGTTTGTAGCCGGGCAGGTGCGGGTGGATGGCGATAAATATACCCACTACTCCATCCCGAAGCCGCTTTTGGACCGCTACTACGAAAACAGTCTCGATATAAAAGGGCTCGAGGCTCTGGGCTTTGCGATCTACGAGGCGATCTTCGCCACCGACGCTCGGCGCAGAGCGCTTCAAGAGGCTATGGCATCCAATGAGGCGCTGACGCTGCAAATCATCGCCGACGATGCGGCGACGCACGATATCCCCTTCGAGCTCATCAACAAAGATCCCGAACTTGACCCTTCGGCGGGTTTTTTGCTGAAAAATCCGAAGATTCGGCTACTGCGACAGGTACAGCCGCGCCATATCGCCTGGCAGCCGCCCAATCGTCCCTTGCGCCTGCTGCTGATACTCTCGATGCCGCTGGAGTATCTCAAAAGCCATCCGCTCGATCCGCTCCACGAAGTCGAAAAGGTGCGTCAGCACCTCTCCAAATGGTTGAGAAACGGGCAGATCGAGCTGGAAGTGGAGCTGCAACCCTCTCTGCAGAGGCTCGGCAAGCGCTTTGGCGAAAAGAGCTACGACATTATCCACTTCAGCGGCCACGGGATGGAGGGGGGTTATCTTGTCCTGGAAGATGATGCCGAGCCCGAAAAAGCCAAGGCGGTGGGCGCTGACGATTTGGCCGAAGTTTTCGCGCGCAGTGGCTGCAGGCTCATCTATCTGGATAGTTGCGAAGGGGCAAAAGGGTCGGAGGGGCTGTACCCCTCACTGGCCTATACTCTTCAAAAGGAGATGGCCGACACCGTTGTCCTTGCCAACACCGCCTCCATTAGCGACAGGGGGGCGACCGAGTCGGTCTCGCTCTTTTACAAGCATCTCAATGCAAGCGATATCGCAGAGGCGTTGAGCGCGATTCGCAGCGCCTCGGACCTAGGCGAATGGTACAAGACGGTGGGCTTCGCCCCGGCGGGGTTGCGCCTCTTCGACGATAGCCGCATTCCCCTGGCCAAAGGTAGGAGAGTCAAAGATTTCAGATTTTTTAGAAGTGACAATTATGTCTATCGCTACCGCTGGGTGCGAAGGGCGGCCGATATGCTCGAAAAGGAGCGCTTTATGGTTCTGCACGGCGTAGGGGGTGCGGGCAAAAGCGTCTTGGCCAACTATCTGTGCCAGATTTTTCAGGACCGTTTTCGACGCATCCACTTCGTGGATTTGACCCTAACGACACCAACGGTCGAAAATGTGGCCGAAAAGTGCGAAGTTTCGCCCGAAGATTTCGAAGATTTGCAAGAGACACTGCTGGTACTCGACAATGCCGACGGTACGATTATAGATGATAACGGCCTGCTCGATAAAAAGTGGGCGGCCTGGCTCGATAGTTTCAAGGAGAGTAACGGCAATTTCGTCATCTTCACCTCCCGCCTCTCGATCTACTATAGTCGCCGCGAAAAGCTCCCCAACCATCTGCATCTTGGGGAGTACGAAGAGGCGGACATTATACTGCTCGCTCAGCGAATCGGGATGGAGCCAAAGGACTTTTTCGCGTTGATTGGGGCGCTGGAGCGGCGTATCGGGCGGCATCCGATGGCTGTTTCGATCGCTATCGGGCATGGCTTGAAGCCCGACTCGGTCGCAAAAGTGCTGGAAGATAATGAATTCAAAAAGATGGAGCCCTTTTACCGCACCCATAGCGATCCCGCCATCCGTTTGGCGGCGGCACTCCCTTGGGCGATGCCCCTCGAAGATTGGCAAAAGCTCTTCGCTTTGGATACCCTAGAGAAGATCGGGCGCCTCGCATTGTGGCGCAACGACGAGGACGAAGAGCGGCAGATCTTCGGCTTTTTAAGCGCCTACCTGAGCGAAGAGGAGCGCAAAGAGGCGGCTAAAGCGCTCATATCCAAACTGCTATCGATCGAAAATTTTCTCGCGAAGCTCAACGCCCTCTATCTAATGGAAGATACCGAAGCATTTTTAAAACTTTTATTACTGCTTTATGAACAAGAGGTGCCATTGGCGGCTATTGCGCAAACGGTCGATATCGCCCGCATCGATGCGGCGGCGCAGGAGCTCGAGCACTTCGGCTGGGATGAGGAGAGCGAAGCCGTGCTTCGAAACAGCCTGGCCAATCTCTACAGCGATCTTGGCAAGCAAGAGGCAGCCGAAGCGCTCTATAAAAAAGCAT
>CAJXJF010000037.1 GCA_913054475.1 uncultured Nitratifractor sp. | reverse complement strand
AGCAGGAGCGGAAGCAAAAACAGAAGCGACTTCCGGAGAAAAAAGAGAAAGAGAGAAAAAATGATGAGCCGCAAAGTGCTCGCAAGAGTGTAGAAAAGAAGAGAGAGGCGAGTGAGGCGAAAGAGAAAGCTCTTGAAAATATAGAGCTCAAATATGCCGATAAAAAGAATAGAGATAAAGATAGTGCTACACAAAAGAGCGAGAGAGAAAAGGCCGATTCGCTCGATGATGCCAAGCAAGATGACAATAAAAACGATTCGATACTTAAAATCAGCGATGTACTACCACTTGTGGAGGATGATAGTAAGAGTGCGGATGAGGATAAAGGGAAGAGCGATATAGATACTCTCGAGCCCGAAGTTCCGTCATTGGCATCCGATTCGGAAAAGAACGAGTCGATATTTGAAAAGAAAGAGAAGAAGAGTCCTTCCAAGAAGAAGAGCCCTTCGAAGAAAAAGAGTTCCGTCAAAAACGAGAAGAAGAGCGACAAAGAGAAAGGAGTCAAGAAAAATGGGACAAGCGGGAGTAGAGTCGTCGTATTCTATCCGAGGTCGAAAATATGGGTAGGCTTTAGAAATCTCAAAAGCGGAAAAAGGACGGCGGAAGTGCTTGAGAAGGGCAAGGAGATCACCTTCGATACATCCAAAGCCGACTATATTCTTGCAACTGGACACGGGATAGTGGGATTCAAAGATGCCGACGGCAAAAAACTCCTCACTCTCAACGACGGTGTAAAGCACTTCTTCATGATAGCTCAAGGCGGGGTGAGAGAGATAGCTCATGAGGAGTTTCAGAAACTCAATGGAAGCAAGGTTTGGTAGAAGATGTTCGATGAGATTCAATTTGAAAAGATAAATAGACTCCCCAAATATGTTTTTGCGGTGGTCAACGAGCTCAAGATGGCCGAAAGAAGAGCCGGTGCCGATGTGGTGGACTTCTCTATGGGCAATCCGGACGGTCCGGCATTCGAACCTGTGGTGGAGAAGCTCGTCGAGACCGCACGCAAGCCCCATACGCACGGTTACAGTGCCTCGAAGGGTATATACAAACTTCGACTCGCCATATGCAACTGGTATCTTAGAAAGTACGATGTGGTGCTCGACCCCGAGAGTGAGGCAGTGGCTACGATGGGGAGCAAAGAGGGCTATGTGCATCTCGTACAGGCGATCACCAATCCCGGAGATGTGGCCATAGTGCCCGATCCGACCTATCCGATACACTCATATGCCTTCGTACTTGCCGGGGGCAATGTGGAGAAGATGAAACTGACTTTCGACGAAGAGAATTTCAGGGTGGACGAGGAGAGATTCTTCATCGACCTCGAAAAGGCTCTGAAAAACTCGGTACCGAAACCGAAATATCTCGTCGTCAACTTCCCCCACAATCCCACTACCGCGACAGTCACTCTCGACTTCTACGAAAGATTGGTCGAAATCGCCAGACGGGAGAGATTCTATATAATCAGCGATATCGCCTATGCGGATATAACTTTCGACGGATACGAAACACCGTCGATTCTTCAGGTGGAGGGTGCCAAGGATGTGGCGGTGGAGAGTTTCACACTCTCCAAAAGCTACAATATGGCCGGCTGGAGAGTCGGCTTCATCGTCGGTAACAAAAGACTCGTGGGGGCGTTGCAGAAGATAAAATCGTGGCTCGATTACGGTATGTTCACACCTATCCAGGTGGCGGCGACTGTGGCGCTGGACGAGTACGAGCATATGGTCGATGAGATTGTGATACCGAAATATAGAAAGAGAAGGGATGTGCTCATAGAGGCTTTCGCAAACGCCGGATGGGAAGTGGGCAGACCCAACGCCAGTATGTTCATATGGGCGAAGATTCCCAAAGAGGCGAGAGAGATGGGCTCTCTGGAGTTCTCCAAAGAGCTTCTGCTCAAGGCGCATGTGGCGGTGAGTCCCGGCATAGGTTTCGGCGAGTATGGAGACGAGTATGTAAGAATCGCCCTTATCGAGAACGAAAAGAGAATAAGACAGGCGGCGAAAAATATAAAAAGATATCTCAAAGGGTTAAAAAAGGAGAATTGCTCCAATGGTTAAAGTGGGAATACTCGGTGTAGGAACCGTAGGCAGGAGTGTGGCCAGAATCCTGATTGAAAATGGCGATATCATAGAGGCGAGGGCGGGGAGAAGAATCGTTCCCGTCATAGGAGCGGTCAGAAATCTCGATAAGAAGAGAGATGTGGATATCGCGCTTACGGACAATCCGGCGGATGTGGTGGATAACGAAGATGTGGATATCGTGGTGGAGTTGATGGGTGGTGTGGAGGAGCCTTATAGGTGGGTAGGCAGAGCCCTGAAAAACGGCAAGGCGGTAGTGACGGCCAACAAGGCACTCCTGGCGTATCACAGATATGAGCTTCAGGAGTTGGCTGGTGATACGCCTCTCTTCTACGAAGCGAGTGTCGCGGGGGGAATCCCCGTCATAGGGGCTTTGAGAAACGGTCTGAGTGCCAACCATATAGAGTCGATAGAGGGTATCATGAATGGTACCTGCAACTATATGCTCACGAGAATGATAAAAGAGGGTGCGGCATATGAAGATGTCCTCGCGGAGGCTCAGAGTCTAGGCTATGCGGAGGCCGACCCAACTTTCGATGTAGGAGGCTTCGACGCGGCCCATAAGCTGCTGATTCTGGGCTCCATCGCCTATGGGATAGACGCCAAACCCGAAGATATAGTGATAGAGGGTATAGAAAATATCACACAGACGGATGTGGAATTCGCCAGAGAGTTCGGATATGAGATAAAACTGCTCGCCATCGCCAAACGAAATGAAAAAGGTGTCGAGATGAGAGTGCACGCCACGATGATACCGCAGGAGAGTATGATAGCCAAGGTAGATGGAGTCATGAATGCCGTTTCGGTTATGGGAGACAGAGTCGGTGAGACTCTCTTCTACGGTCCTGGTGCGGGAGGAGATGCGACTGCAAGTGCGGTAATCGCCGATATAGTGGAGATTGTAAGAGGTAACAGCGGTCCGATGCTGGGTTACAAGAAGGGGCTCGAAAGCGGCCTGAAACTGCTGGGCAAAGATGAGATAGTATCTCAGTACTATCTCAAACTGAAGGTGGAGGACAAGCCCGGAGTGTTGGCGGCGGTATCTTCCAAACTCGGCGATTTCGGAATATCCATAGAGTCCATGCTCCAGAAACCTTCGAGAGTGGAGGGTAAAGTGAGACTGCTCTTTACCACCCATCTGTGCGAAGAGAAGAAGATTACGATGGCTATGGAGGAGCTCTCCAGGCTCGATGTGGTCGATGAAAAGATAAGCATGATCAGGATAGAGAAGTAGTGGATATATGAAGCACTTCCAGCTCGAAGCTGTAGCGGATTATCTGGGTACTTTCCGCAACATACGCAAGGCGAGGCGTGTGCAGAACAATGTGATAGAGCTCGATTTCGCAAAGGGCGTGAGTCTCTTTTTCGATATGACGCGCTCACACTCCACCATCTATACAGCCGAAAGCCGCCGCCCTTCCCAGGACTTCAACGCACCTTTCGATACACTTCTTCATCAGCTCCTCTCCCGCTCCGTGATAGAGAGTGTTGAGGTTCCCAAAAACGACAGAGTTCTCATATTGAAGGTTCTCTCCAACAGCAGATACAAGAGAGTGGAGACGGTGATGAGGCTGGAATTTACCGGGAGAAACACCAACGCGATACTGCTCGATGGTGATGGAGTTGTCCTGGAGGCACTGCACCATGTGGATGAGAGAAAATCCTATAGAGTGGTAAGACCCGGTGTCAGACTCGAAGCTCTTCCTGCATATAGCCTGAAAGAGAGCGGGGAAGATATCGATATACGAAAGTGGCTACGAGAGAACGGCCAAAAGGTATTGAAATCTCGTCTGGACTCCATGAAGAGACGGAAACTCTCCAGAGTGCGCAAGAGCCTCGAGAGGCTCGCGGGAGCTCTCGAAGCTTTGCCGGATGAGGAGAATCTCATAGAGAGAGCCGAACTTTATGGAAAGTACGGCAATATCGTATTGGCGAATCTTCACCGCATAGAGAGCTACGACAGCTCTCTCGAGACACTGGATTTCGACGGTGAGAAGATAGAGATACCTTTGCCCGAAGGTATAGTGAAAAACAGAATCGCGCAATACTACTTCAAAGCCGCCGCCAAAGCGAGGGCCAAAGCACGAAACATACATCTCGAGAGAGAGAATCTGCTGGGCAAGCTCTCTTTCTATGAAAATATCGCCGGTGCCGTAGAGAGTTGTGACGACCCCTACAGACTCGAACTTCTGGTCCCTGAAAAGGGACGCTCTTTGCGTAAGAGAGAGAGACTCAGAGATGGGGAGCTCTACTGGATAGAGGGGTACAAGGTCTTTGTGGGAAGAAACTCAAAAGAGAATCAAAAACTCCTCTCCATGGCCCGTGCCAACGATATATGGATGCATGTGAGGGATATACCTTCGAGTCATGTGATAATACGAACCGACAAACAGAATCTGCCGGACTCTCTTCTGGAATCCGCGGCACGCCTCTGCGTCGATTTTTCGGTGAAACAGCCAGGAGACTATGTCGTTGACTATACCAGAAGGAAGTTCGTAAAGATACAGGAAGGCTCGAGGGTGGAGTATGACAAATACAGCTCGATAGGGGTACGAAAGGAGGGTATCGAAATCAGAGAGTAGTCTGTGTCGGCTTCTCCCGGAAACTGAGGATGATATTTGGTATAATCCTCCCAAACTATTATAAAGGTGAATTGAATGTATAAGAGTATAACCGTGTTAAATGCCGCTGAGCATAGTGATTTTCGTTTTACACCGGCAGGTGATTTGAAATTTGCGAAAGATATGAATGTCATTCCTATAACTTTTTCCGAAGTTCAAAAACTCTGTTGCGACTTTCCAATAGTCTATCTCGGCGGAGAAACTCCATCGATAGTAGTGGTCGTCGGCTTCGATGAAGAGGGGAAGAATCTGGCTATCGACGAAGAGGGAAGATGGAGAGGAGAGTATGTGCCTGCCTTTTTGAGAAGATATCCGTTCGTGATGGTCAAGACGGGAGAGGACGAGATGTCTCTCGGTGTGGATTTGCAGAGCGGCTGTTTCAGCAATCCAGAGGGGGAGGCGCTCTTTGGCGAGGATGGAACTCCCACAGAGAAACTCTCTGGTATCGGCAAGTTTTTGCAGAATCTCGAGGGAGAGTTCGCCACTACCCGTGCCTTGGTGGCGGAGCTGGAAAAGGCGGAAGTCTTGAAAGAGAGAGTACTTAGCATAGGAGAGGGTGAGGATGCGAGAAAGATAGGGGGCTTCAAATCTGTGGAGCATTCGGCACTTACGGCACTCGGGGATGAGAAGCTTGCCGGATGGGCCAGAAGCGGTCTGCTCGAATTGATAGCCCTTCAGCAGTTTTCCATCAAAAATTTCCGGAAGCTGATAGAGATTGAAAACGCTGGTAGAAGCTGAGCGCTTCAGCGTATGGTATGATGCCAGAGAAGACAGACTGAGACTTGTCGCGAATCCAGAGAGTATGGATGCACGGGTCGATTTCTGGATTACAAGAAGGCTTTTTCTATCTTTCGTGACGGAGGCGGAAGTCTTTCTCGAAGAGAAGGTGGGGGTGATTCCTACCGAAGTGATAGAAGAGATGCTCGAAAAGAGTGTCACGAAAGAGAAAAAGAGTCGGAGTGTGCAGAAGTCGTCATCTTCCACTGATAACGCTATGGAGATGGAAAAGGATTCTGCACCAGTTGGAGATGAAGCCATGTTGCTGGAGAATATAAATATCAAATGGAGCTCTGGGAGTGGGACAATCACTCTCGAGCTCTCTTCGGAGTGTTGTGAGGTCTATGCGGATATGGGGCCCGAATCGATGATGGCTTTTTTGAAGATGCTTATAAAGCAGGCTCCTTCCCTGGAGTGGGGTGTATCGAGTCTGATGTTCGGCCGTTGAGGTTAGAGAAGCGATGCTCTTCAACTCCTTCGAATTCATTTTTCACTTTTTCCCCGTAGTTTTCGGCGGTCTTGCGCTTCTCTACACAACAGGTAGAAAAAATCTCGTTCCAGGCTGGCTTATAGCCTCGTCCATATATTACTATGGCGACTTCAGACTATGGCATATCTTCGTACTAGCATTCGAACTGCTGCTCAATTACTATCTGGCGGAGCGAATATGGAGCTCATCGAAGAGATTGCGATGGCTGTGGCTGGGTATCGCTATCGATGTGGCGGTACTTGCTTGGTTCAAATATGCACATCTTCTGCATCATCTCCATATGGACGAGGCTCTGCTTCCAGATACACTGCCTCTTGGAATCTCCTTCTACACCTTTCAGCTCATAGCCTATCTCGTCGATCTATATGCAAAGAGGATAGAGAGAGCTTCCGTGCGGGACTATCTCTTTTTTATACTGTTCTTCCCCCAGCTTATAGCCGGACCGATAGTGCACTATATGCAGATAGCTCCCCAGGTCAAAGCCCTGGAGTTTGGCAAGTGCTGCAGATATCTCCCTATGGGAGTAGCCTTTTTCAGTGTGGGTCTGGTCAAAAAGGTCTTTTTGGCCGATACCTTCGCCACCTTTGCCGACAAGAGCTTCGATGCGGTCGCTTCCGGTGCGCATCCCGGAATGGTAGAGGCATGGGGCGGAGTACTCTCCTACTCCATGCAGATATATTTCGATTTCTGCGCATACTCCGAGATGGCGATAGGTCTGGGACTGATTTTCGGCATCAGGCTTCCAGTAAACTTCCTTTCACCCTACAAGGCGGAGAGTTTCCGCGACTTCTGGCGCAGATGGCATATCACCCTCTCCGCCTTTTTGAGAGACTATCTCTACATTCCTCTCGGTGGAAACCGCAGGGGGAGATTTCGTACTCTTGCCAATATCGTATTCGTTATGACTCTCGCCGGCGCATGGCACGGTAGCGGATGGAATTTCGTACTCTGGGGAGCGGGGCATGGCATACTGATAGCGCTAAACCATCTTCTGCTCCGTATCAAACTGTTCTCGTCGGCTCTTTTGAGACCTTTGAAGATAGCTCTTACCTTCATATCCGTGACACTCTTGTGGGTCCTCTTCCGCTCTGAGAGTCTAAAGAGCGCACTCTCCTACTATAGGGAGCTGTTGACTATCTCTGCGCTTCAGGTAGATTGGCAGATAGATTGGAGCAAAATTGCGCTTCACTGGGATAGGGCCATGTGGCTATGGATAGCTCTTGCTCTTGTGCTCGTATGGTTTGCCCCCAATCTCAAAAAAGTTCTACGCTATGAAGAGAGGCCGGAGCACGCCATAGCCAATCCTGGCTTTCTTTTCGGTCTCTTTGCCGGTATGCTCTTTCTGATATCGATGAAGATGATGAGCGGGTCGGCTTCGAAAGCCTTCCTCTATTTTATGTTTTGAGGTCCAAATGCGTTTTTTTGCAGGTTTTGTAAGCGGTATCGTAATACTCGCCCTTCTCTGGCTTCTGGCGATATACGGGCAGATAGGGAATCCCACAGCCACATCCAGATGGGTTTACGATGCATATATGAAGAAAGAGGCGATTGTGAAAAAAACGAGCGGCAGGAGATTGCTGATAGTGGCTGGCTCCAATGCGCTCTTCGGAATAGATTCGAAAATCCTGAAAAGGAGGTATGGCCGGGATTGCGTGAATCTCGGAGTCAATGCCGGACTGTTGTTGCCCTATATACTCTACAGGGCACGCAGAGAGCTTGCAAGAGGCGATATAGTCCTGCTCCCTCTGGAGTATTCCATGTATGTTTACGACGGTGAGCCCAACGAGCAGATAATAGGATTCACCTACGCCTTCGACCCCGCTTTTTTCTTCGAACTCGGCTGGAGGGAGCGTATCGAGATGCTCTGGAAGACACCCCTCTCCAGGATTTTGGAAGGGTATCTGCAGACAGGTAGAAAAGCGATAGACTACGGCCTCTACGGAGCTCACCACATAGATGACAACGGAGACCAGAAAGCCAACTCGCTGAAGGATATCGGAAAAGAGGAGAGAGCGGCACTCGCCGCCATAAAGCCTGAGAGATACGGCAGAGAGTATCACAAAGATGCGATTTCATGGAGATATCTCGAAGCTTTCGAAAAGTGGGCGAGGAGAAACGGTATATGTACCATATACACTCCGCCGGTCTTTATGGACAATCCTCTCTATCACAACGATGCGGTGGAGAGAGCCTTTTATGAAAATCTCCCCCAAGAAGCCCGAAAACATGGTCTGAGATTCGTAGGAAATCCATATGAGTTCATGTATCCCAAAGAGTGGTTTTTCAATACCGACTATCATCTCAACGCCGAAGCGAGAAGAAAACATACAGCCAGACTCGTAAAACTGCTCGGTGACGACTTGCAGAGATATTGTTCCGAAAACTGTAGAGAGTAGTTTTGAAATTTTATTGAAAGTTGTATCGAAAACAGATACGGATGGAGTCTCTCCGGGAAGCCCGGAGCGCTTTTGCGGTTTTTACAGAGCGGTTACATTCTCCGCCTGGGGACCCTTCATACCCTCTCCGATTTCGAAAGTCACTTTCTGACCTTCCTGGAGAGATACGCGTCCGCCGCTGGGATTGTTTACCTGACGGAAGTGTACGAATACATCGTTCCCACCATTATCCTGCTGAATAAAACCATAACCCTTTTCGTCGTTGAACCATTTGACGGTTCCATGGAGCAATTCTGCCATTTTTCTACCTTTTTCTAAATAAAATGCACTTATAAAAGTGGAAGTTGATTATCGGAGAGTCTTTCAGGTCTAGCGGAGCAACACAAGTAACACAGCTAAGATGAACTCGAACCTCATCTTTCTTCGGGAAGTATTATATCTGCAAATAGTTGCAAAAGCAAGTCTTTTGGATAAAATCAGCCAAAAAGGGCAAAAACGCTCTATCGTCCGCTCTGTTTGGTAGGGCCGAATATTTTCGTACAAGTACCCGAATCTATCCTTTCTGCTATAATTTTCGTATCTTCTAATTAGAGAGAGGGGGGTTACATATGAGTGAGAATATCAAGCGAAACGATGTGGGGTGTCCCGGTCTCTTTCTGGCACTGATTTCACTGCCTCTTCTTTTTGTGGCCACTCTCGTGGCGGGCTATCTGGGATATATACCTTTCAAGGCGGAGGTGCACACACTTGTGACAATTGTGGCGATCTTTTTTATATTCACACTCTTTGTGCATCACAATGCAAGCTATGCGGCATGTAAAGTTTCCGCCAATTTCGCACTGATGGAGACGGACCTGCAGGATGCGCTCAGAAAAAATGCACTTACAATCATGGGCAAGACCAAATCCACCCTTACGGTAAGGGATTTCATGCAGTATTACTTCAGAGATCTCAGAGACGACAACTTCGCCAAGGTCGCCTCCATGATCTTCCCCATGCTCGGTATTCTGGGTACCTTCATAGCCATAGCCGTATCGATGCCGGATTTTACGGTCCAAAGCAGCGAAAAGCTCGACACTCAGATATCACTGCTCCTCTCGGGCATAGGTACCGCCTTTTACGCCTCTATTTACGGAATTTCCCTCTCTCTGTGGTGGATATTTTTCGAAAGACGGGGCCTAGCCAAAATAGAGAGACAGATTCTCGAACTCGAAAACATCTATGATGGCAGGATATGGAAAAAGAGCGAGCTGGTCAAACACGAGCACATGCAGAGCGAGCTCAAAGACCAGAAGATCGTCCAGACACTGCAGGATACATTCAATCTGGACTTCATAAAAGATCTCAATACACAATATATGAAGAATTACAAAGAGATGATCGAGAGTACGACCAACTCTCTCTCCGTGGCGGCCGATGGCTTGAAAGAGGCGTCTGCGGATATCTCTTCCACTCTCGACAGACTCGAGGAGCGACAGGATGCGATAAGAGCCGAAGAGGCCATGAAACGAAACATAGACTCCTTCATACGAGCAGCAAGAGAGTTGGAGAGGGGTCTGCTGAGATTCGACGAAAGTGTCAACTATACCTTCGACAAGATAGACGACGAGTTGGCGGATGCGGTCGAAAAGCTCGGGAGAATGGCTGAAATCATAGGCAGAGAGGAGCTGAGGCTCAGAAAGGAGCTGCTACGAAAAAGAGACGGAGTAGAGGATGTTTCATAGAAAAAGCGACGAAGAGGGCAACAACTTCTGGATATCCTACGCCGACCTCATGGCCGGCTTGCTCTTTCTCTTCATACTTCTGATAGGGGCAATAGTCTCCAAATCGATCATCATGAGAGAAGACCTGCGGCACAAAAGGATGGAACTCTCCCATGCTTTGAGTGAACTTGAAAAGAACAGAGACAACCTGAAGGAGAAGGAGAGAGCACTCGAAGAGAGAACACGCAGGCTCGCCAGACTCAAAAGAGAACTGAGAAAGAGAGAGGAGGCGCTCGCAAGTGGCAACAGTACCATAGAACGACAGAGCGTGACGATAGAGAAGCAAAAAGAAGAGATATCGCAGGCGAGAGAGAAGATAAGATTGCAGGAGGAGGAGGTACGCAAACTCCACGAACTCCTTGCCGAGCTCAAAAAGGGGCTCGAAAAAGAGCACCACGCCTTCGTGAAGCTCGAGGAAGAGAGAGGCAGACTGCAAAACACTCTCGATGAAAACAGGAAAAAGCTCGAAGAGGAGAGGAGGAGAAACAGAGAGCTCATCACTCTCGAGAAGAATGAACTCAGACTCAAAGAGGATGAACTCGAAAGACTCAACCAGCTCCTGCTGGCGAAAAATACCAAGATAGATGAGCTCAACAAAAAGGTGGTGATATTGCAGAATCTCGAGAATGAGAGCAATGTCACACTCGAGGAGAAGCAGAAGAAGATACAGAAATATGCCAACAGGGTACTCGTCCTCTCGGGCAAACTGACCAAAAAGGAGCAGGAGCTCAGGCTCAAAGATGAAAAACTCGCAGAGATTCTCGATGCTCTCGACAAAGAGAAGACGAAATATGACGATATGATAGAGAGTCTGAGAGCCAAAAGAGCGAAAATCAGGAGATTGACGGGGGTGAGACTGAAGGTGATAGCGGCTCTCAAAGAGACTCTGGGTAGCAAAATGGGTATAGACAGAGACTCGGGGGCACTCAGGTTCGACTCCAGCATCCTCTTCGACAAAGGCAGTGCGGAGCTCAAAGAGGGGGCCAAAAAGGAGCTGAGAAAGATTTTCGAAGAATATATAGCCGCACTGATGAGCAGTAGAGCCATAAGGCCGCATCTGGAGAGAATAGTCATAGAGGGGCATACGGATAGCGACGGAGACTATCTCTACAACCTTAGACTCTCTCAGCGCAGGGCGCTGGCCGTCATGAGCTATCTGCTCACTCTCCCGATATCGCAGGAGTACAATCTCAAAAACTACCTTCTCGCAAGCGGAAGAGCCTATCAGGACCCGATAATGAGAAACGGTGTCGAAGACAAAAAGGCATCGAGAAGGATAGAGATAAAGTTCCGCCTGAAAAACAGAGATGCGATGGAGGAGATAGAGAGGATACTCGACGAGGAGAAGATAAATTGAAAGCCTTCGAAGCCAAAAGGCTCAAAAGAGCCGTATCTCATCTCGAGAAGCGACTCGAGTGGCTGGAAGAGGAGGAGAGATTCCTGCAAGCAGACAGCGAAGCTGCTCGGAGAGGGGATGAAAAGGATGCGCAGAGGGGCTGGCTGGGAAGGCTACTCTTCTCCCTGAAGTCCGCGGGGAGAAGCGATGAGTCCTGAAAGAGACTCCACACTGAGGCTCTGCCTCGACATACTGAGGGAGAGAAACCTCTTCATCACGGGCGGTGCGGGAACGGGCAAAAGCACTCTCGTAAAAGAGTTGATGAGCAGATATAGCGAAGATGGGGAAAATGTGATAGCTCTTGGCTCTACGGGTGTGAGTGCCGTGAATATAGGAGGGCTGACGCTGCACAGCTTTTTCGCCTTCGGTATCTCGAACGATATCTTCGAGCTCGCACAGTACGACAGAAGAAACAGAAAACGGCTCAACGAACTGAAGAAGATTCTTGAAAAGACGGACCTCATCGTGATAGACGAAATCAGTATGGTCTCTGCCGAAACGATGGAGATGATACGCTACAGAGTCGAAAATTTGCAATATGGCGGCAAAATCGTCGTTGTCGGAGACTTCTTCCAGTTGCCGCCGGTACGCAAGCGTGGCGAGAGAGGCAAAAATCTCTTTTCCGACAGACTCTACGCCTTCGAGAGTGACGCATGGTCGATTCTGGATTTCGCCGTTTTGGAGCTCGAAAGGGTATGGCGGACAGTTGATGAATCTTTCGCAGAGATTCTCTCCCTGCTTCGGGAAGGCAGATGCGAGAGTCGTGTATGCGACTATCTCGACGCTCTTAGAGGGAATATGAGCATAGTCGATAGAGACTATACGCGGCTTTACGGGAGAAATATCGAGGTGGATAGAATGAATTTTCAAAATCTCTCCTCTCTAAAGTCGGAAGAGTTCGCAATCGAAGGAGAGTTGGAGACGAGAGTACCGAAAGAGTCTCAACGAGTGCGGAAGTGGCTGGAGTTGCTTCCCGTACCGAAAGTTTTGAGACTCAAGGAGGGGGCTCCCGTACTCTTCACCGTCAACAGATGGGGACGATACTTCAACGGCGAAAGGGGTATTGTCCGGAGTGTGGAGGACGAGTATATAATCGTGGAGAAGAGCGACTCCTATGTAAGGGTCGGCAGACACCCTTTCGAACTTCCGGAGATAGGAGTGGACGAGGAGGGTAGGCCGAAGATGGAGAGTGTAGCGACATACAGACAGTATCCGCTGAAACTAGCCTATGCCGTAACGATACACAAATCCCAGGGGATGAGCATAGAGAGCCTCGTATGCAATCTCGAGAGCATCTTCGTACCCAGTCAACTCTATGTAGCCATATCCCGCGCAATCGACCCCGCAAGACTCGCCATCGACTATAACGGAAGGGATTTTGGAGACTATCTTCGCAGAGTGATTCGCGTGGACGATAGAGTCAAAGACTATTACGCCTCGATAGAGGGGACCGTATCGAAGGAGAGTCCATGAAGATAGATATATATGTGATAGACAGAAAAAGCGGCAACACTCTCTATGAGCCTCTGATAGAGCACTACCTCAAGAGTTGCCGGAAGTTTGCGGATGTGAAGGTTCACGAGATTTTCGACAGGCAGATAGCCAAAGCGCAGGATAGTTCTATGGAGGCGGCACGAAGAAGCTATACGAAGGCACTGGAGAGATATATGGGAAAGGGGGCTTTGGATATAGTCCTCGACCCCGCCTCCCGTCAAGTCGATAGCTACGGTTTCGCCAATCTGCTCGAAAACAGCTCGAGAGTGAGCTTTTTTATAGGGGGCGCTTATGGTTTTGAAAAAAACTTTATTGACAAAAGTAATAAAAGCATATCGTTGGGTAAAATAACACTTTCACATAAACTGGTAAAGGTTGTTCTTGCGGAACAGATATTCAGAGCCCTGAGTATCATCAACGGACATCCCTACCATAAATAAAAGAAACGATAACCAAAGGAGTGGATATGCTTACGAAAGAGGAGATGAAAGAGTTTGAAAGGGAGCTTCTTGCAAGGAAGGAGCAGATACTCGAAAACCTCAAGGAGGTGAACGAGAAGATAAGTATGATGCGCAACCAGGAGCCCAAAGACGAAGGAGATTTCGCAGTACTTGCGGCACAGACCGATATAGACAATAGAATACTCCAACAGCAGAAGAGCGAATTGAGCGAAATAGAGATAGCTTTGACTAAAATAAAGAAAGGAACATACGGAGTATGCGAAATGTGTGAAGAGCCTATAGGCATAGAGAGACTCAAGGTCAAGAATTTTGCCCGCTTCTGTATAGCCTGTAGGGCGATAAACGAAAAAGAACACTCTTAGAAAGGGGGCGAATATGCAGTTGGGAACATATATAGCATCGGGGTTGGTACTGATAGCTTTCATCGCAGGGGGCGTCTATATGCTCTATCCGGATTACCACTCTCTGACACTTATGGGCTTCACCATCGACCTGCCCATAGCTGTATGGATAGCTCTTCCGGTACTTCTGCTCTACCTTATGAGTATTTTGCATATGGCCTACTATGGAGGTAAATTGTACTTTCAGAGGCGCAGATGGAGGAAAGATATAGACTCTTTCAAAGATGCGCTCTACTGGGCTATACTCAAAGAGCCCAAGAGTCACAACTACTCCGTTGCACAAATCAAAGAAGGGGCATCCTTGCTCAATGTGGCCCATATCGATGTGGTAGGCAATGTGCAGGGACTCAGCGACAGACTGGCGGATGCACTGGAGACGGCAAAGGAGATAGAGAGTGGTAAATATGTCGATTTGAGAGAGAAGAAGCTCGATGGCCGTCTCTCGAAAAGCAACCCGCTCCTTGTTAAAAATCAGCTCAACAGACTCGAAGAGAAGGAGAGCTTCGCCGAAGATATACTCTTCAACAGTGCCGCCTACGACGAAAAGGTAGTGGAAAAAGCGATGGAGATAGTTATAAGCCGTAACGACCTCTACAAGGTCAAGAAGTACTCTTCCTTGTTGAAAAAAAGTCACTTCGATGCGCTTATGGAGCAAATATCCCAAAAGGAGACGGTGGGTGCCACCATAGAGATGCTGGAGTTTTTCATCTCATCTTTCGATATGGGTTGCAAAGAGTATATGAAGGTTGCCAGAATCGTACTCAAAAAGTTTACACCAGATGAGAATCTCGCCCTCTTCAAGAGGCTGATGCAAAAGAGTGATGCCGCTCAAAACGCCTATCTCTATCTACTCTTCGAATATGAGATGTTGGAGAATGTCAAGCAGTTTTTCGAAGAGAACGACGAATACGAATTCAAAGTCTTCCGCGCCGTATTTATACTCAAAAGAAACAAATACAATTTCAAAATCGACGATCTTCTCGATTGCGAAACAGCCTGCCGATGATACTCGATTTCTCCAAACCTCTATATGTTTTGGCCCCTCTGGCGGGCTTTAGCGATCTTCCCTTTCGCTCAGTGGTCAAAAAGTTCGGTGTGGACCTGACCGTGAGCGAGATGATAAGCTCCAACGCTCTGGCATACGGAAGCGCCAAAACCGAAAAGATGCTTCGCAAAAGCCCTCTGGAGAGTCCCTACTCCATCCAGATAGCCGGCTCCGACCCGGAAATACTCAAAAGAGCTCTGGATGTGATAAATCCTCTGGAGGGGGTGGATATAGTGGACCTCAACTGCGGCTGTCCCGTACCGAAGGTGGTCAACAATCTCCAAGGAAGCGCCCTATTGAGCGACCTCGACAGGATGGGCAGAGCCATAGAGACGATCAAAAAACACTCCCAAAAGCGATATACATCGGTGAAGATTCGCTTGGGATTCAGCGAAAAGAGACATGTCGAGATAGCCAGAGTCTGCGAAGAGGCCGGAGCTGATTTCATAACGGTTCACGGACGCACGCGTAGTGGCAGATTCAAAGCTCCCGTGGATTACGACGCCATAGCCGAAGTGAAAAGAGCTCTGAAGATTCCCGTGATAGCCAATGGGGATATAGACTCTCCTCAAAAGGCGCGATGGGTACTCGAACACACCTCCTGCGACGGTATAATGATAGGCAGGGCCGCCATCGGCAGACCCTGGATATTCAGGATGATCAAAGAGGGCAGAGATGAAGTCACTCCCGATATGGTCGCAGAAGCTGTCCTCGAACATTTCGAGAGTATGATAGAGTACTATGGAGCATATGGAGCGATTCTGTTTCGCAAACATCTGCATACATACTCCAGACTCGGATATGAAGGGGCTGGAAGCTTCAGAAACAGGATAAACAGAATAACGGATGTAGATGAGATGAGAAGAGAGATAGAGGAGTTTTTTCTCAGATAGTCTCCTCTATCTCGGAGCAAAACTCCTATTTCCCGCTTACGGGGGTGGCCGGAGCCGACGGAGCCTCTTTGGAGGCACTTTTTGGAACCTCTGGTACGGGGCTTGCCTTTTTCTTCTCTATCAGTTTAGTAACGGAGCTTCTATTCTCTTTGTTGTAGAGATAGCCCAGCGCCAATGTGTTGATTATGAAGACGAGCGCCAAGGAAAAGGTGAGCTTGGTCAGGAAACCGCCTGCACCCTTCGCCCCGAAGAGAGACTCGTTACTCCCGCTATATGCACCGAGTCCTATGCTCGAGCTCTTTTGTAGCAGTATCGCTATCGTGATGACGATGGCAATCACTATCTGTAGTATCATTAGTGTGGATGTCATATTCGAAAATCTCCGGAAGTGTGGATTTGGATACCCTCGGCTCTCACCGTTTGGATATAATTGCGCGATTATACCCAAAAAATATGAAATGCAGATAAATGAAGATAGCCAGAGAGTTTTCCAGATTTGCCGGAAGCTACGCGAAGCACAACAGTGTACAGCGAAGTATCGCCGCCAAACTTGTCTCTATGATAGATAGAAGCGATATCCGCGCCACGATAGCCGATATCGGCTGCGGCAGAGGAGAGATATACGACAGACTCGTAGAAAGGGGGTGCTCTTTCGACAGATTCATAGCTTTCGACCTCTCCGACAAAATGCTTCGGCTGCACCCAGATAACGAAGCCGTTGTCAAGATATGCGGAGATTTCGACGATAGTTCGGCACTACTCGCTCTCTCCCAGGACTACGAAGTGACTACGATAATATCCTCTTCGGCACTCCAGTGGAGTTCGAAGCCTTTCACCCTTATGGAAAATCTCTCCCTCATCGCTGCGCGCGCCTACTTCGCCATCTTCACATCTGGCACCTTCTCCACTCTGCACGAAAGTGCGGGAGTCTCGTCCCCCATACACGACATATCCACTATGACAGAGGCTGTCGAAAGCTCTTTCAGGCTCGAAAAGATGGAGATTTCCAGATTTGAGTTGGAGTTCGAAAAGAGAGAGGATATCTTCAGATATATCAAAAAAAGCGGGGTCAGCGGTGCGCGGGGAGAGTTGGGCTATAGAGAGATAAAGAGGGTCATCCAAAGTTACCCGGTAAACTATCTGGAGTTCGAAGTACTATTCTGCAAGGCTTCGTCGAAAAAACTCTCGTAGCTTCTCTTCTCGAGCGCATAGAGTGAGTATCTGATATCTTTGAAGAGTGCCGACATCCCGGCGTCGGAGAGTTTGAAAAGCTCTTCGAGCACTCTCGAGGACTCTTCGCATCTCGAGAAGTTGGCCACAAGTACACTCTGCAGATTCTCTCTGGCCATTTCGCTCTTGGTGCTCTCTTTGAGCACATCCCCCTCTATGTCACGGAAAGAGACTCTCTGCAGATTGTAGGCATTTCGCAGCGAATGCCTCAACTCTTTCGTCCGCGAGGCGAGCTCACGGTCGTCGAAGATATATCGGAATATATCCTCTATGACCCTCAGTCCCTCTCCGAGACGGTTCAGATTGGCGTCTATCGCCCTTTCGACTGCTGCTTCCACTCTCTATCAATCATCCCCGTCGAAGATGCCAAGCAGTTGCAGTATGGCGATGAACATATTGAGGAAGTCTATATATAGAGAAACCGCCGCATCCACCGGTGAGTCGTAGGCTCCGTTGGCTATATTCTGTGTGTCGTAGATGGTGAATACCCCGAAGAGTATCAATATTCCAGCCGTAATGAGCACATGCATCATCGGACTCTGGAGGAAGAATATATTTATGAGCGAAGCCACGAATACCACTATCATGATAATAAACAGCGGTTTGCCCCAGCTCGAGAGGTCGCTCTTGGTATTTATAGCGAAGACACTCAAAGCCCCGAAGAGAACCGCTGTCATCAAAAAGGCGTTTCCTATGACCGCCCCTTTCCCCATCCCTATGAGAGAGGCGAAGAGAGGAACCAGCGAAACACCGGTGAGGAAGGTGAAAAGGAAAAGCATGAAGAGGTTCAATCCTGGCTTGCCTTTGGAGAGTCCGAGACCGAAAAAGAGCACCAGCAGTTCCGCACCGAAAACCAGCCATCTGGCTTCGTAAACCGCCTGCGCGAAGGGCATCGTCAGATAGGCCCCCAGTGCGGCGGTGAGCATACTCGCTCCAAGCAGCTGATAGGTCTTTTTCAGAAAATCGACCCTCGAAGAGCTCAAGGCTCCCTCGTATCCCCTTTCGACGCTTTCACTATAGTTTCTATCGTATAAAGACATCTATTTCTCCTTTTCATCTGATTTTTTAATCTTTGAAATATAACTAAAATTATATATCTCATGGTAAACACGAGGTAAACAGGAGTGAATCTATCCGAAAATGTAGAGAAGTGTAGCACTCTTTCCCGATTCTCCTACTCCCTGAAGGAGTCGAGTATCTCGAGGAGTCTGCCCTTCTTCTCCCTATCGAGTCTGCCTATCCGCCCGTCGCTCATGAGATAGGCGAGCCTGACCCTCATATCGAAGAGTATCTCCTCTCCTCTGTATATCTTCTGCCTCATCGTCAAAGAGGCGCTTTTGAGCTCTTCGAGTCGGGTTTGGATATCGAGCATATCTCCCAGTCGCGCGGGCTTGATGAAATCTGCCTCGATATGCCGCACGACGAAGTGCCCTCCTTCAAATAGCGGAGTCTCTCCCTTGGCGAAAAAGAGCTCGCTCCTTGCTCTTTCGCAAAAGTTGAGATAGTTGGAGTGATACACCACCCCACCCATATCCGTATCTTCGTAATAGACTCTTATCTTCACACTACACCCCCCATCTCGGGCATCCCGGAGACTCCATCTGCGGATATTGCCCTTTTTGTATCTTTCGAGAGAAAAGATTTATTTGAGGTATTGTACAAGTCCCGGGCTTTGACGCCGCTCGTGTAGTTGTCCGAGATGGCTGTCGCGGGGATAATATTGTTCCTGTCTCTTCACATAATATAACCTGTGCAGTTTTTCTGGGGGTTTCTATACCCCTATCCAAATCGTAGGTCAATATTTATAAAGTGTTTTATGAAGATTGTAGCATTGAAACACTTGGAGAGATTTTTTGTTGCTGTTGTCAGAACAAGGCGTCCTGCTCCTCAACGCCATTCTGACCGTAAAGTAGGAAAAAACGGGAACACACCAAAAGCGAGGCTGAGAATTATTCACCGACGCCATCAACAGGAATTGCCTTTCTCTATGAGGCGCACAGGCCCAAAAGTAGGAGGCACCATCAACCCCACCAATCACCACATTCTCATCGTCCTGCATCTCGAGGCTTCTTCGACAGCCGACACTTTTTCAATATCAATCGCCTTTTAAATGAAGGGAAAAGGCTTTTGATCCTGTGGATGCTTTGATGTATTTTGGGCTTAATTTTATGATAGTATAATACTGCTGGAACAAAAGAGGGACATGATAGCATTATTATCCGATCCTTGAGCTATGATACATCATCCTATGATCTCTTTTATTTAGTGAGATGGAAGGGAAATTCAAGATTCAAAAGAGTGGAGTATAAAAATTTTTGGTTATAATT
>CAJXJF010000036.1 GCA_913054475.1 uncultured Nitratifractor sp. | reverse complement strand
CTGCCCGAGACGATATGGCGGCCGTCGGGGCTGTAGGCGAGGGCGTTGACCGAGCCTTCGTGCCCTATTAGGGACGGTACGAGATTATCTTGCCAGGAAATAAGGTTATTTTGCGTTTTCATCGCCTCTGTAACGGGAGCGATGCGCGAATCGGCCTGGTTTTGTGGCAGTTTGGCACTACCGAGGGCTTGGGCTTCGATGATGCGAAGGTTGCGGCAATCGGATGCGGAGAGGTCGCAGTTGAAAAGCTTGCAGCGTATCAAGGCGCCACTTTGGAGTGCGCAATTTGTAAATTGGGCGGCATTGAGGGTACTGTCGTAGATAAAGCACTGCTGCATCGCGACATCTTCAAAGTGCGCTTTGGGCATATCGATGCCGTACCAGCGGCTTCTGCGCAGCTTCGCCCCCCTCAAACGCAGACCGCTCAAACTCAGCCTGGAGCATTTAGGTCGAATCGTCTGGTCACTTAGATTAATCGCTCCAAGGTCGATATCGTTTGTTTTGAGCAAGCCTTTTTGTATATAAGTATCGTTCAGGCGCAAAAGAAGCGACCAAGCATTATCGCTCCGTAATCCGTTATAGTTCGAAAAGATCGCTTCGAGCGTCTCTTCCAAAGTAGCGCGCCTTTCGCGCTTGTCGAGCAGTTCGGCGAAGAAGTCGAATGTCTCTATCGACGGTGCGGGCAGGTGCAAAACCTCCTTTTCGCCCGCTTCCAGGTCTGTATAGATCGCCTTGGCCAAAAAATACTCCTGCAACGATGTATGGGCGAAGCGAAAACGCTCTTCTCCCTCCCGGACGATAAAGGTGGCCGTACGAAGATCCTCTTTGAGGTACTCGAGAGCAATTTTTTCTTCAGATTGCCACTCTCTCTTTTTGATGTAGGCTTCGAACCACCTTTCCATATCATCGATGTGCCAACTGCGGCTTTGCTCTCTCCAGAGTGTATGCGCCAGATGGTACATCAGCTCTTTTTTGTGAAGCGGATCGATGCGATGTTTGCCGCTGTCGCGATTGAGCCACTCCTCTACCAACTGTTCGTAAAGATCGACGGCATAGAGTCGCTCTTGCGAAGCTCTTTTTCGCTCGAGTTTCGGAATGATTTCGGAGAGGATTCTGAGATTGAACGGGCGTTGGGCGAGTTCGCCGAGATTGTGGATATTGCGCAGCAAAGCCACAGCCCGCTCGATCTCGAAATTTTCGGGCAAGTGTTTTCGCAGATAGGCTCTAATCTCTTCATCGCGCCACGGAACCATCTCGAAAACGCGAAAATGGTCGGCTCTGATACTTGTGCGATTGTTTTGTATCAGCATGGAGCGCTGCTGTACGATGCTTCTGAAAAAGTGGGTACGACAGGTTAAGAGCATTTTGCCCTTGGCTTTTTCAATCTCCTCTTCTCCAAGTACGCTAAAGAGCGTTCGGATAAAAGCGACATTTTGCGCTTCGCTTAGATAGGTACCCACCTCATCCAAACCGTCCCATATAATCAACGCCCCCTCATCTCTGACCAGCCGTATCAGCCGCTTGGCATCCATGCCGCGATATTGCGGATAATGGCTAAGCAGTTTATTGAAAATCGTTTCGAGGGAAGGAACTTCCGTAAGGGGGGCCAGCGCCCTCAAGTCCACATAAATGGGTGGTAAAAAAGTGGGCTTTTTTGCGATTTCGAGAGCCAACAGCTTCGCCGTCACCGTTTTGCCCATGCCGTAATCGCCCAACAAAGCGCAATACGGGATCGAAGTCTCTTCTTCGTACCAATGAAGAAGTCGAGGAAGCAGATCGATGCGCGTCGAAACACTATCCTCCCATCCTGAACTCTTCAGAGTAGATTCGACACCTTTGGGCTCGATGGTTTTTTGCGTCTCTTCATCTCTTTCCTGAAGTGATTGAATAAGAGATTTGCGCAGCTGTTCGTTTCTCGTTATATTTAAACTATTTTTTTTTTCAAGCTTTTCTATGCGTTTTTCGATGGCAACGAAAAGGTTGTAGGCGTATCGCTCTTTCTCTTTCTCATCCAATAAAGCATACGCCTCTTTTGGTTTGAAAAACTGCTTTGTCTCCAGCCCCAACAGATTGTATCTTTCAAAGTCGATAAAGTCGACCGCTACGGGAATGACTGGTTTGTCCATTTCCAAAAAGTGCGGCAGTTCGGTCTCTTTGATAAAGCCGCTGTTTAAAAAAGAGGGAGTGACGCAAAAAAGGCCGAAGTGGCTCTCTTGCATCGCTTTTTCAATGGCTTCGCTCCACTCTTCACCCACTTCGATCTCTCCGTCATACCATAATTTGTAGCGGTAGTGTTTGGATGCCTTCAAATGCTTTTCAAGGCGCTGTAAAAGATCAAGCACCGCTTCCCGATCATCGTGCGCATAAGAGATAAAAAAGGTTTTGAGATTTTCATCCGTTATCTCCTTGCCTTTTGGCGGTACACTCTCATCTATGCGTACCTGAGCGGTGGTACTGAAGGCAAGTTCTCGCTCGAATGCAAAGGGGTTGCCCTCCGCATAGCAGATGCGCTCGGAAGGGGGCACGCGCTTTCGCTTGTCTGTCTGTAGCGAAAAGGCGATATCGTGCTCTTTCGCCGCTTCGCTGAGATTGTACCGATATTGACGAAAGGCGTTGAGGGCGCTTGTCTCATCTTTGCCGGGGTAGAGAGTTTCGAGTATCTTTCGAAGGTTGACTTCGCCGTTTTCACTTCGCTCGAACAGTGCCATAAGCTTTCGGGTGCGCGATTGATCGACCTTGCTTAAGAGCGGTTCCAATTTCTCCAAATAGAAGAGTACTTCGGTGCCATTTTGCAATACTGCCATGTTTTCTCCTTAAAATTCACCCAATTAGCCATCGCTTGACTTTTTCAAAAAAAGGAGCGATCTTCAACTTGATATCGACTAGTAATCTTAACCTTACATAGCTCTCGCGGTCGGTCATGGTGCACCTCCTTTCTGAAAGTTAATGCAATGGTAACATAATTTTCAAACGGTGTCAAACGATTAAAAACGATTAAAAGCAGAGGCTTCACTCTCGCCATATCGTAACAACTCTTCGCACTTCGTATCGAGCTGTCGAAATCGAAGTTCTCCTACGGGTGAATCGCCCCCTTTATGGTGTCGTAGTCGCTCATGAGAGCCTGAACAAGGCAGAGAGTCTCTTGAACTTTTTGGAAAAAATTTCAGATTCTCCAGCTCTCAAGATTTTTGGATAAAATATATCCTCATTTGCCCGAGGGGTATAAAAGGGAGCAGGAATGAGTATAGATTTCGAGAGACTCGCGCAGCGTTACGGTACTCCGCTGTATGTATATGATTTCGACAGAATGAGAGAGAGCTACGAAAAGCTCAAAGAGGCGTTCGCCGGCCGAAAGTCGCTGATTGCCTATGCAGTCAAGGCCAACTCCAACCTCTCCGTCATAGAGAGATTCGCCAATTTGGGTGCCGGCGCCGACTGTGTCAGCATAGGAGAGGTCAAAAGGGCTCTCGCCGCAGGAGTCGAGAGTTACAAAATCATCTTTTCCGGTGTGGGCAAGAGAGACGACGAGATAGCCGAGGCTCTGAGAGAGGATATCCTGATGATAAATCTCGAGAGTGAAGCCGAGATGAGACATGTGGAGAGTGTGGCGAGAGAGATGGGGAGAGTCGCCCGTATCTCCATACGGGTCAACCCCGATGTCGATCCGAAAACACACCCGTATATCTCGACGGGACTGCATGAAAACAAATTCGGCGTGGAGATAGATATGGCCAAGAGGATGTATATCTACGCCAAAAACTCCGCACAGCTCGAGCCCGTCGGCATACATTTCCATATCGGTTCACAGCTTACAGAGCTCGAACCGATACGGGAGGCCGCTCTTATCGTCGCCGACCTCGTACGCTCCCTCTCGGCCATAGATATAGATATCCGCTTCTTCGATGTAGGCGGCGGACTGGGAGTGGTTTACGACGACGAAGAGACCATAGAGCCCTCCGACTACGCCGAAGCGATAGGAGAGGCCATCAGAGGACTCGACCTCACCATAGTCTGCGAACCGGGCAGATACCTCACTGCCAATGCCGGATGGCTGCTTTGCAAAGTGCTCTACGAAAAGAGAAACGGAGACAAACGCTTCGTGATAGTCGATGCGGCCATGAACGACCTGCTCAGACCTTCGCTCTACAAGGCATACCACCGCACGGAGCTCCTGAACGCTTCGCAAAGGGAAGGGGAGCTCATCCCCGCGGATGTGGTCGGGCCCATATGCGAAAGCGGAGACTGGCTCGCCAAGGGGCTGCCTCTTCCTCCCACCAAAAGCGGAGACCTCGTTCTCATCCACAGTGCTGGGGCCTACGGCTTCAGTATGTCTGGAAACTACAACAGCAGAAACAGGGCGGCGGAAGTGGCCTGCGAAGGAGGGGAGTGCAGACTCATCAGAGAGAGGGAGAGTTTCGAAGAGCAGATACGACTGGAAAAAGAGTATCTGCGAAAGAGGGGATAGGGAATGGAACTTGAAGATTTGCGCAAAGAGATCGACAGGATAGACGACAGACTGCTCGAACTCTACAACGAGAGGCTGAAGTATGTGCACGAGGTCGGAGTACTCAAAAACAGGACCGGAGGCTCGATATATCGGCCGGAGAGAGAGCAGGAGATACTCGAGAGACTCAAAAAACGAAACGCCGAGAATGGAGGTATGCTCAACGACAGTGCCATAGAGGCTCTTTTCATGGAGCTCTTCGCGGTGGCGAGAAATTTCGAACTGCCCGAGAGGGTGGCTTTCCTCGGTCCGGAAGCGAGCTTCACCCATCAGGCGGCCGAAAGCAAATTTGGAGCTATGAGCTCCTATCTGCCCATCCACACCATCAAAGGGGTCTTCAGGGAGGTAGCCAGGAAGCAGGCCAAATTCGGCGTAGTCCCCATAGAGAACAGCTTCAACGGCATCGTGAGCGATACGATATCCTGCCTCAGCGACTACGATTTGAAGATAATAGCCGAAGTGATGGTAGATATCCACCATGTGCTCGCCACCAAAGCTGAAAATATCAAGGATATAAAGAGAATCTACTCCAAGGATATAGCCTTCGGACAGTGCAGTCAGTTTCTCGAAGATACGGGGCTGGATATGGTCGAGCAGATACCTGTGGAATCGACGGCCAAAGCAGCCCAGCTGGCGGCGGAAGAGTCGAGTGCGGCGGCCATCTGTGCCGAAGTCGCCTCCAGACTCTATCATCTGCCCATACTCTTTCGGAATATCGAAGACAAAGGCAACAACCGTACGAGATTTTTCATTGTGAGCGATTTCGAAAACGCTCCCAGCGGAAACGACAAGAGCACGATACTCGTAAAGCTCCCCAACCGTCCAGGCGCCCTGGTCGATTTCCTCAACGATTTCAAAAACGCCAATATAGACCTGACCAAGATAAAATCGCATATCGTCGGAGGGGTATCGATATTCTTCATAGAATTCGACGGACACAAGAACGACGAGAAGATAGAGGAGATATTCAAAAAACATGAAGAGTCCATAAAGTTCCTCGGCTCGTATATCAAGGAGGGTAACGATGTCTGAAAAGGTGCTTCGCCTACCCGTCAAGGAGTATCTCGAAGAGATAGAGGTCTATGAGGCCGGCAAACCGATAGAGCTTCTCGTGAGGGAGTATGGGGTGGCCCCCGAAGATGTCGTCAAGCTGGCATCCAACGAAAACCCCCTCGGCACCTCCCCCCTCGTGAAAGAGGCGATAATCGCGAATGCGCATAGGGCACACCTCTACCCTGACGACAGTATGTACGAGCTCAAAGAGGCTCTCGCCCGAAAGTTCGGAGTCGAAGAGGAGGAGCTCATCATCGGCGCGGGGAGCGACCAGGTACTCTCCTTCGTATCTCAGCTTCTGCTCGAACCGGGCAGATCGATACTCACGAGCAGAGTCAGTTTCGCCATGTACGACATCTACGCCTCCTGGTACGGTGCGGATATAGTCAAAAGCAAAAGCTGGAGGCACCTGCCCGAAGAGTTCATCCCCCTCATAGAGGAGAGAGAGCCCACTATCGTATATCTGTGTACCCCCAACAACCCCACGGGCGACGCCATGAGGGTCGAAGATATAGAGAAGATAGTGGAGTCGGGCAATCCCGAAAAGACTCTCTTCGTGATAGACGGTGCCTATATGGAGTATGCAGCCGCGAAAAATCCGGAATATGCCGTATCCCCCTCCCGCTTCATAGAGAGATACCCCAATCTACTCTATCTCGGGACATTCTCCAAAGCCTATGGACTCGGCGGTATGAGAGTCGGTTACGGTATAGCGCGCAAAGAGCTGATATCGGCCCTCTACAAAATCAGGCCCCCCTTCAATATCACCACCCTCTCTCTCGCCGCCGCCCTTGCCGCTCTCGAAGATGAAGCTTTCGTGCAAGAGAGCCTGAAGATTCATGCGCAAGAGATAGGCAGATACGAAGAGTTCGCCGATAGAAACGGTATAGAGTATATAGAGAGCAGTACCAACTTCATAAGCTATCTCTTCGGGGAGGATAGAGAGTCGGGCAAAATCGCCCGTTATCTCTTCGAAAGGGGTGTGATAATCAGAGACCTCTCCTCCTATGGAATCAACGGAGTGAGAATAACGGTCGGTACCCCGAAACAGAACGACAGACTTTTCGAAGTCTTGCAAGAGGCGCTCTCATGAGGAAGATAGAGCCGATAGAGAGTCTCGGAAAAGAGGAGAGAGAGTTGCCCCTGCCCGACTTCTCGCTCGAAGAGGAGAGAAGTGCGCATATGGCGACACTCGACTTTTTCCGACACATAGACGATAGGTGGATGGATGAGCTTCTGAAAGAGAACGAGCTTCTGAAAAAGAGGATAGATTCCGTCTCTGGAAGGAGACTCATCACATCCGCAATCAGAAAGATGATGGAGTCCACAAGACAGTGAATATAAAAAACTACGATATCGACAGGCTCGAAGAGCTTGCGGGAGAGTTAAGGCGCAAGATTCTGGAGACAGTGAGCAGAAATGGCGGCCATCTGAGCTCGACACTCGGAGCGGTCGAGCTCATAATCGGCATGCACTATGTCTTCGACGCGAAGAGAGATCCCTTCATTTTCGATGTATCGCACCAATCCTACGCACACAAACTCTTAAGCGACAGATGGGAGAGTTTCGGGACACTAAGAGAGTTTGGCGGTATCTCTGGATATACCTCTCCAGAGGAGTCCGATTACGACTACTACAAGGCAGGCCACAGCTCCACATCCATCTCTCTCGCGGTGGGAGCGGCCAAGGCCATCAGACTCGCAGGCCAGAAGCGCACCCCCGTAGTGATGATTGGCGATGGCAGTATGAGTGCGGGGATGGTATATGAAGCCCTCAACGAATTGGGAGAGAGGAAATATCCCGTAGTCATCATCCTCAACGACAACGAAATGAGTATAGCCAAACCCATCGGGGCGATAAGCAGATACCTCTCCAAGGGGATGGCCGGACCACTCTATCAGAAGCTCAAGAAGCGCACCGAATCCCTCTTGGAGCATCTACCCGAAAGTGCCGCCTACATGGCGAAGAGGTTCGAAGAGTCTCTGCGCCTCATCACTCCCGGAATACTCTTCGAAGAGTTGGGGGTGGAGTATATCGGCCCCATAGACGGTCATGACATCTCCTCTATTATAGAGACTCTCGAAATCGCCTACGAGATGAACAAGCCCGTCATCGTCCATGCTCAGACAGTCAAGGGCAAGGGTTACAAACCGGCGGAGGGATCTCAGGAGCGCTGGCACGGAGTGGGACCCTTCGATATAGAGAGTGGTGAGGCGATAGGTGGCGGTAGTCGCAAGAGCGCGACGAAGATCTTCTCGGAAACCCTGTTGGAGCTCGCAAGAGACGACGAAAAGATTGTGGGAGTGACCGCCGCTATGCCGGGAGGGACGGGACTATCCCCGCTTTTGGAGGAGTTCCCCGAGAGATTCTGGGATGTGGCCATAGCCGAACAGCACGCCGTCACCAGTATGGGACCTCTGGCGAAAGAGGGCTTCAAACCCTTTTGTGCCATCTACTCCACCTTTCTGCAAAGAGCCTACGACCAGGTGATTCACGATATAGCCCTGATGAATCTGCCTGTGACCTTCGCCATAGACAGGGCGGGAATAGTCGGAGAGGATGGAGAGACACACCAGGGCGCTTTCGATATCTCCTATCTCAGAACGATACCCAATATGACACTCATGGCACCCTTCAACGAAAGTTCGCTCAAAAAGGCCCTCTCTTTCGCGGTGGACTACGACTCTCCACTGGCCATACGATATCCCAGAGGAGCCTTCATCTGCGACGACTTCGATGTGCCAGACTACGAAACGGGAAAATCCCACCTGCTGAAGGAGGAGGGGGAGATTCTCTTCGTGGGTTACGGCAACGGTACCGGCAGGGCGCTCGAAACTGCCAAGATACTCGAAGAGAGAGATATAGCCCTGCTCGACCTGCGCTTCGTCAAGCCTCTGGATGGGCAGATGCTCGAAAGGCTCTCGAAAAAGTTCGAAAAATGGTATATTTTCAGCGATGGGGCGAGAGCCGGCGGCGTAGCCTCGGCACTCGAGGAGTTTTTCGAATCTATGGGCGGCGCGAAACCGCAGATAGTGAGCTTCGAATATCCCGACAGCTTCATCACCCACGGCAGGACGGAGATGGTGGAGGAGTCTCTCGGACTGCTCCCCGTCCAGCTGGCCGAGAGAGTGGAAAAAACTTTGGAAAAAGGAAAGATATAGATGGCTAAAGAGTATATTTTTACCAGCGAATCGGTTACCGAGGGGCATCCCGACAAGATGGCCGACCAGATAAGCGATGCCGTTCTCGACTATATAATAGAGAGAGACAAGGCCGCGAGAGTGGCGTGCGAAACGCTGCTGAGCAACGGATACTGTGTGATAGCGGGCGAGCTCAAGACACACACCTACGCACCCATGCAGGATATAGCGAGAGAGGTGATAAGAGAGATAGGATATACCGATGCCTCTTTCGGTTTCGACTATCGCAGTGCCGGAGTGCTCAACGGCGTGGGAGAACAGAGCCCCGACATCAACCAGGGTGTGGACCAAGCGAGCGGAGAGACGGGTGCTGGCGACCAAGGGCTCATGTTTGGATATGCCTGCAAAGAGACACCCGAGCTCATGCCTCTGCCGATACTGCTGGCACACAAAATCACCCAGCGGCTCGCTGAGGTACGCAAAGATGGGACTCTCCCCTATCTACGCCCCGACGGGAAGGCACAGGTGAGTGTAAAATATGTCGATGACCGACCCGTTTCGGTAGAGACTGTCGTCGTATCCACCCAGCACGCACCCGAAGTGGAGCAGAAGAGGCTGCACGCCGATGTGATAGAAGAGGTGATAAAGACGGTCATACCGGCAGAATTCCTCTCTCCTGGAACCGTATATCACATCAACCCGACGGGACGCTTCGTCATAGGCGGCCCGCAGGGAGATGCGGGACTTACGGGCAGGAAGATAATAGTCGATACCTACGGCGGAAGCTGCCCCCACGGAGGCGGAGCCTTCTCCGGCAAGGACCCTACGAAGGTGGACAGATCGGCGGCGTATGCGGCGAGATATGTAGCCAAGAACCTCGTCGCCGCCGATGTGGCCGAGAGGGTAACGATCCAGATAGCCTATGCCATCGGCGTGGTGGAGCCCGTATCGGTGATGGTGGATACGCACGGTACGGCGAAGGTGGACGAGAAGAGGCTCGAAAGCTGTGTCAGAGAGATATTCGACCTCAGACCGGCAGGTATAATCGAGGCCCTCGACCTGCTCCGACCTATATATAGGAAGACGGCCGCCTACGGACACTTCGGTAGAGAGCTCGACGAATTTACCTGGGAGAGGAGAGACAGAGTCGAAGAGATAAGATCCTATCTCGGCCTCTAAATGGCCCGTGGCGGCTTGAAGATGTGGGGAATGGAGCTAAACGAAGTACCCTCTTCACAAAAAGAGAGCCATTAAAGAGTTGTTTAAAAATCTTGTGATATAGTGTGAAACATAAAATCTAAAAGGAGACAATATGGCAGTAATGATTACCGATATTTGCATTAAATGCGCGGCATGTATCGACGAGTGCCCCGTAGAAGCTATCGTTGACGAGGACGATAACCCGACGGGTGAAGATACATACTATGTATATGCAGATAAGTGTGTCGAGTGTGTAGGTTATCATGACACTCCCGCCTGTGCGGAGGCATGTCCTACGGAGGGATGTATAGTCTGGTCGGAGTGTGCCGAAGGTGCTACCTGCCGTGACAACATCTCTGCCGAGGCGAGAGAAAATCACACTCCCGTAATCGAAGACTAACTGCTTCGTTTTTTCCGGCGCTCTGCCGGAAAAGCTCTCTTTTTCATATTTTTAATATAACTTTAATCCTTTTTAAGGTATCTTTACATCCAAAAATTTTACTATGCAGGATTTTCCACAATGGAACAGACTCTATCGATAATAAAACCGGATGCGGTTGCAAAAAATGTAGTGGGCAAGATTCTCGACAGATTCGAAAGTAACGGATTGAGAGTTGCAGCCATGAAAAAGATTCAACTCAGCAAAGCGGATGCGGAAGCGTTCTATGCAGTACACAAAGAGCGCCCCTTTTTCGGTGAGCTCGTAGAGTTCATGATCTCTGGACCGGTAGTCGTATCGGTACTCGAAGGTGAAAACGCGGTAGCCAAAAACCGTGAGCTCATGGGAGCCACCGACCCCAAAGAGGCGGCACCTGGCACTATCCGTGCCGACTTCGCACAGAGTATAGATGCCAACGCCGTGCACGGGAGCGACTCTCTCGAGAATGCAAAGATAGAGATAGCCTTCTTCTTTTCCAGGAGAGAGATACTCTGAGGAATAGGCGAAGATGAAAATCTCTTTCGCCAAAATCGGCAAAACCCCCATCGAGTTCGAAGAGACTCTGCGGGGGTGCAGGCTGAAAGGGAGTCTGCTGAAGATATCACGCCATGAAGTAGAGCTCGACTCCACCCTCGAAGGCGAAGTCGAAATGATTTGCGACAGATGCGCAGAGGAGTATCTCCAGAGAGTGGAAAGCCCCCTGAAACTGACTCTAAGCGAGGTGGCGGTCGAGGGTCGTAACGACCTCGACATCATGGAGTTTCCCGATGGGATGATAGATATCGCCTCCATCATCGAGAGCGAAATCAACGCCATGACGGCCGAATACCACTACTGCCCCGTATGCAGTGAGCGGGATGAGGCTCAAGAGTTGGAATTTTGATCGATATAAAACAATAGAAAGGATATGAAATGGCAGTACCAAAGAGACGAAACAGCAAAACCAGAGCGGCCAAGAGAAGAACACACTACAAAGTGACTCTCCCCCGCCCCGTAAAAGATAGTGATGGCACATGGAGAATGCCCCACCGTATGAACCTCACTACAGGCGAATACAAAGACTGATGTCCACCTCCGACAGAGTCGTTCGCGTCGCAATCGACGCGATGGGAGGGGACTTCGGTCCCGAACCGATAATAGAGGGCTGCATCCAGGCGATGGATGAACGAAGATTTGTGCCTATTCTCGTAGGCGACAAAGAGGCGATTCTCTCCTATATACCACAATACTATCTCGAAAATGTACAGATTGTCGAAGCCGATGATGTGATAGATATGCACGACCAAGCTACAAACGCCCTCAAGCGCAAAGAGTCCACCATCTACAAGGCCGTCGAATTGGTGAGAAACGGCGAAGCCGATGCCGTGGTCTCCGCTGGCCATAGCGGAGCCACGATGACCCTCGCCACTCTGAGAATAGGAAGACTCCCCCATATCTCCAAGCCGGCACTCGCGACTCTGATGCCAAATACCGGCAGTAACAAGACTCTGGTACTCGATGTGGGAGCCGTGGTTGACTGCAAGGCTCAAAATCTCTACGAATTTGGCGCGATGGGAGAGGCCTACGCACAGGAGGTGATGGGTATATCGCATCCGAGAGTAGGGCTTCTCTCCAACGGCGAGGAGGATACGAAGGGTAACGATCTGACCAAGGAGGCCTTTCATATGCTCAAGCGCATTCCCGGCTTCAAAGGGAATGTAGAGGGCAGAGATATATTCAACGCGAGTGTCGATGTGGTGGTCACCGACGGTTTCACGGGAAATGTACTACTCAAGACAGGGGAGGGGGTAGCCTCTACGATTCTTACCCTGATGAAACAGCAGATACGCAAATCCCTGCCCGCCAAAATAGGGGCGCTGCTTATGAAAAAGAAGGTCTTCGACAAGCTCAAAAAGCAGATAGACTACGCCGAATATGGCGGTGCACCTCTTCTGGGAATAGACGGATGTGCCATCGTAAGCCACGGCAGCAGTAACGCCAAGGCTATCAAAAACGCCATCTTCCAAGCTATCAACTACACCCGCTCGGATGTAAACAAAAAGATAGAAGAGATACTCCTCAGAAACGAAGAGCAGAAAAGCTCCTCCGAATGAGTAAAGCGGCTTTGTGGTAGAATAAGTTATTGCTTTCGGGCTTTTTGCCCGTAATGCCGAAGGAGTATTATGTCAAATACGCTCAAATATGCCTCTATGCGCTCAATCGGCGCATATGTACCGCAAAAGATACTGAATAACAGCGATTTCGAAAAGATGGTCGATACAAGTGACGATTGGATAGTCAAACGCACCGGTATCAGAGAGAGACATATCGCTGCAGAAGATGAATACACCAGCGATATGGCCGTTCACGCCTCGAGAGATGCCATAGCGAGGGCAGGCATCGAAAAAGAGGATATAGACCTCGTTATCTGTGCCACCGTAACACCCGACTACTTCAATATGCCCTCCACCGCCTGTATAATCAGCGACAAACTCGGAATAAGGAGTGTGCAGGCTTTCGATATCTCCTCGGCCTGTAGCGGCTTCGTTTACGGGCTGAGCATAGCCAAAGCCTTCATAGAGTCGGGGATGAAACGAAATGTCCTACTCATAGGTGCGGAGAAGTTCAGCTCGATAGTGGACTACAGCGACAGAAGCACATGCATTCTCTTCGGAGACGGTGCCGGTGCGGCCGTGATATCGGCGGTGGAAGACCCGGAAGAGGGGATAGTCGATATTCACGCAAGCGCCGACGGCTCATATGCGGATTTTCTCATCACCCCCTCTCCTGGCTGTGTCAATCCTGCGAGCACCAAAGCACTCGAGGAGGGTTTACAATATGTCAAGATGAAGGGTAACGAAACCTTCAAGCTGGCTGTCAAGACCCTGACAAGAGATGTAAAAGAGATACTCAGAAAGAACAAAATAGAGATATCCGACATTGACTGGTTCATTCCTCATCAAGCCAACTACCGAATCATAAAAGCCGTGGGTGACTCTCTGGGGATGACGACCGAGCAGACGGTGCTTACCGTGCACAAATACGGCAATACATCCGCAGCCTCGATTCCCATGGCTATTAACGATATATATGAAGAGGGGAGACTTGGATACGGCGATATGATGCTGCTCGACACCTTCGGCGGCGGATTGACCTGGGCGAGCGCCGTACTCCCCTTCTGCGGCAGATAGCGATAGCGGGATGCTTCGAGACTCCTTCGAGCTCCTTCTTATCCTCAAGCGTCTGGGATACGACAGGGCCGAAAGAGACGAGTGGTGGTGGCCTGCAAGCGGCACATTCCAAACCGTAGTCGGAGCCATACTCACGCAGAATACGAGATGGGAGAGGGTGGAAATCTCTCTCGAAAATCTCGAGAAGCTCGAACTTCTCTCCCTCCATGCGATGGCGAATGCCGATAGAAGGCTGCTCGAAGAGGCGATTCGCCCCAGCGGCTTTTATAGAAACAAGGCACGGGCACTTCGTGAACTCGCGCAAAAGATGTTCGAAGAGTTCTCTACTTTCGAAAATTTCGCACAGGCTGTAGATAGAGAGTGGCTTTTGCAACGCCGCGGAATCGGACCCGAGAGTGCCGACGCGATACTCAACTACGCCTGCTACAAAGAGGCCTTCGTGGTAGATTCCTATACCGCACGCCTGCTGAGAGCTCTCGCTTTCACGATGGAGGGTTACGACGAGATTGCGCAATGGTTTGTCGAGGGTATATACGAAAGATACGAAGAGCTATTCCCCTCTCTTTGCAGAGCACAGTGCTACGCACGCTCCCACGGTATGATAGTGGAGTATTGCAAAGCCAAACGCAAAGGCTCACGAATATCGGTCGAAGAGATACTGCGCACCACAGAGTCCTAGGAGGGGTGAGAGCCGGCAAGAGCGAAGCGAAATAGAGATTTCGCAAAGGACATAACAGGCATTTTGTCATGAATTACACTTTTTAGTTCACAAGAGAGACAGAGCCCTATCTACTATAAAAGCAGAGGGGAGAAATTTTGTCATAATATCGGTTATAATGGCATTTTAAAAAAGGAGGGAGAGATGGATAGAGTGATTCTCATTGCATTGTCATTTGTTCTATCTTTTCCCTTGGTGGCTTCCGAGCTGGAAGAGGCGGCTCGATTCTATCCGAAAAGCGACAAAATCTCCGTTGCGAAGGATATACGAAAGAGTTGTCGTCACAAAATAGATCATATTGTAAACGACAACTTCTCTTTGTTTGTCAAAGATGTCAGCAACAGGGGTGGAGATGTGGTCGTTTTGGTGCAATTTAGAAGCGAAAACGATCACTTCGATCTCGATTTTTCCAGAAGTGATATAAGACTTGTGGATGCGCGGGGGCGAAAATATAGATTGAGAGGGTGCTCTCTTCCCAATTTTCGTATAGAGTCGGGAGAGGCCAAGATCTTTCCTCTCGTTTTCAAGAACAGAGCCCGAAGTGTACGACAGCCCTTCAAGCTGCTCATAGATATATACGGAGTGGGCAGAATAGTCCTGCCCGGTCTTAGAATAGGCAGCAGCTCGGTGGAGATATAGCTTAGAATACGAATCCCTCTCCGAGATAATATTTTCGGACACTGCTGTCGTTGGCTATCTCGTCGCTCGTACCGCTTGCAAGCAGTTGCCCCTCTCTCATGACATACGCTCTCTCGCAGATACCCAGAGTCTCTCTTACATTGTGGTCTGTAATGAGTACCCCTATGCCCATATCGGCGAGCTCTCTTATTATCGACTGTATATCGAGTACGGCGATGGGATCCACACCGGCGAAAGGTTCGTCCAGCAGTAGAAACTTGGGTCTTGCAACGAGGGCTCTGGCTATCTCCACTCTTCGTCTCTCTCCGCCGCTGAGTCTGAATCCGAGCCTCTCCCTGATGGGCTCCACATTGAAAAGCTCCAGCAGTTCGTCTATCCTCTTTTTCGACTCCTCTTTGTCGTATCTCGTGGCTTCGGCGGCTATGAGAAGATTCTCTTCTACACTAAGGTCTTTGAATATGCTCGACTCCTGGGGGAGATATCCTATACCCTTTTTCGCTCTTCCGCTTAGAGGGATGGAGGCTATATCCTCTCCGTCGAGCACTACTCTGCCCTCGCTGGCATCCGTAAGTCCGCACACCATATAGAAGGTGGTGGTCTTTCCCGCACCGTTGGGACCCAGCAGACCGACAATCTCACCGCTCTCAATTCTCAGAGAGATATCGTGCACTATCGTCTTTTTGCCTATTCTTTTGGTCAGTTTTTGCGCTTCGAGTCTATTCATCCATCCTCTTCACTCTATATATCCTGCCCTCTTCAAAAGGGCTTATCTCTATCTCCCAGAGTTCCAGACCGCCCGCAAGGAGCAGATTCCCGAGCCTCTCGTCCATCCACTCCACGAAGTGCAGACCCGGCTTTTCGAACTCCTCCACGAGCCCTGTTTCGTAGAGCTCTTCGAACTCTTTGCGGTAGAGGTCGTAGTGTCTGAACCTCTCGCCGTAGATATGCTGGATGGAGAAGGTGGGAGAGCCCGTATCTTCCACCCCTTCACTCTTCGCCCAGCTCTTTACGAATGTGGTCTTGCCCGCGGCAAGCTCTCCTTTTAGAGCTATCACGGCGTCGGAAGGTATCAGACTCTTTATCTTCTCTACGAGCCCGGGGAGCTCTTCGAGGCGGGAGTATTGGGCGAATATTTCCGACATCTTCAGGAGGAGAGCTTTCGTGAGAGTTCCAGCACCTTCTCGAGATGCTTTCGCGCCCTGCCGCTCTCGAGCGACTCCTCTATCATCTCTTTCGCCTCTTTCGCATCCCGCGCCATTGTGTCGGCGAGCAGTGCGAAGATGGCGTTTAGCACCACGATATCTCTTTTTGGGCCCCTCTCTCCGGAGAATATCTCATGGATTATCTTCGCATTCTCTTCGGCATCGCCTCCCATGACGGCTTCTTTCGGAGCGGTATCGAAGCCGTAATCCTGCACTCTTATCGTCATCTTCCGTATCTCTCCATTCTCCAGAAGACAACAGTGGGTATCCGCACTTATACTTATTTCGTCCATTCCGTCTTCGCTGCTGAGTACATAGGCCTTTTTCGCACCTACTCTGGCGAGTACCTGCGCCATCTTCTCTATATATTCGGGAGAGAAGACGCCCATGAGATACTTCCGTGCCCCCGCGGGGTTGGTCAGAGGTCCCATTATGTTGAATATGGTCCTATGCTCTATCGAGCGTCTCACAGGCATGATATGTTTCATGGCGGGATGGTGCTTCATCGCGAATATAAAGCAAAACCCGCTCTCCTGAAGCATCTTCACCTGCTCCTGTACTCCGAGAGAGAGGTTCATACCCAGAGCCTCCAACACATCGGCCGAGCCCGAACGGCTCGTTATACTTCTGTTGCCGTGCTTGGCCACGACGGCACCCAGCGAGGAGACGAGCAGAGAGACCGTAGTGGAGATATTGAAACTGCCGCTCCTGTCTCCTCCCGTACCCACTATATCTATCACCCTCTCCTTCAGCTCGTCGTCTATGGGGAGCTCGACGGAGTATGAGCGCATAACCTCCACCGCATCCGTTATATCCTCTACGCTCTCTCCCTTTTCATATAGCGATATCAGAAAATCTCTCGCCTCCTCCATCTCCATCTCATTGGCGAAAAGCTTTTCGAAGGCCTCTCTCGTTCGGCTCATCTATAGACACCTCTCTTTTTTCCAAAAATTATACCATCTGAGACTTCATCGAGATTTTCGGACTCTATGCGAATGTGCTATAATCGCCGAAAGCGGGTTATGCAAAAGAGTCGAAAGGTTGAAAAGATGGTGAAACATAGAGCTCTGTTTTGGCTGTTCGTCGTATCGCTCTGCGTCGCCGAACTCCATGCGAAGATGCAGATATACTCTCCGGCTTTTCCCGAGGGTGGCAGGATTGCGCGCAAATATGGCTGTATGGGCAAAAATCTCTCCATCCCCCTGCGTTTTCGGGATATACCGAAGGGTACGAAGTCGCTGGCACTTGTAATGGAAGACCCCGATGCACCTTCGGGCACCTTCATCCACTGGGTACTCTATGGGATTGCCGCCAATCTCGTAGGGCTCGAAGAGGGGCTGAGCCGTGCGAAGCTCGAAGATAGAGGTATAAAAGAGGGAGTGAACGATTTCGGAAATATCGCTTATGGCGGTCCGTGTCCGCCGCGGGGAGAGCATCGCTACTTCATAAAACTCTATGCTCTGGATATCTCTCCCCACATCGGGGAAGGAGCTTCCGCCCGCAAACTCGAAGAGGAGATGAAGGGACATATCATCGAAGAGGCGTCGACGATGGGACGCTACTCCAGGAGCGGCAGATAGTATCCAGCCGCTCCCGGAGGATAGAAGGGTATAATTACGAAAAAAGCGCAGGAGAGGGCTCATATGGATTTCATTGGCGAACATTCCCAAAGATGGCAAACTGCGATAGTGCTGCTCGTAGCCGTTTTCGCAATAGGGGTGGCGGACAACGGGCTTCTGACATGGTTGGCGCTGGGCACGGTTCTATACTTCGCTCTGCAAGAGAGTGCCGCACTGCTTGGAGCAGATATGAGATATCTGCTCCCCTCGGCCCTGATTCTCTGGATATTGACACCGCTCTATCCCCATCCGGGAGAGCTTCTCTTCGTCGTTCTTATCCTCTTCGCGGCCATTGGAGCATATAAAAAAGCCGATTTTTCGCACAATGCTCTGGCGCTTCTCTACCCTAGCGCAGGCATCGTCTTCGCCTGGCAGTTATACAGCGACTACGGTATGAAGTCTCTGCTCTGGCTACTTGTGATAGTGGCTTTGAGCGATGTGGGAGCCTACTATACGGGAAGGCGTCTGGGCAGGCGCCCCTTCAGCCCCACATCTCCCAACAAGACGCTCGAAGGCGTAGCGGGAGGTGTGGCGCTGGGTACTGTCGGTGGAACGATAATGATGATTGCTACGAGCAAGATATTTTTGAGCGCGATATTGATATCCTTCGCCGCTTCCGTGGCGGGAGTCTTCGGCGACCTTTTCGAAAGTTATCTCAAAAGAGAGGCCGGAGTGAAGGATAGCGGAGAGATTCTGCCTGGACATGGCGGAGTGCTGGACCGTATAGACGGATACCTCTTCGCCTCCGTAGTACTCTATACCTCTCTCAGGTTGATGGGTGCGTAGTATGCACTCCGTCGTCATACTCGGTTCGAGCGGCTCCATAGGTGAAAATACGCTCGAGATATGCCGCCGCTTCGATATAGAGGTGGAGGCTCTCGCCGTAGGGAGCAATATAGAGTCTCTGGCGAAGCAGATAGAGCTTTTCTCTCCCCGCTATGTGGCCGTCGCCGACGAGAGTGCGGCGGCGAAACTCGATTTTCCCCGTATCTTCAGCGGAGAGGATGCGGCGCTTCGTATGCTCGAACATACGGAAAGTCCGCTTGTGGTAAATGCGATGGTCGGCTATGCCGGTCTGGCACCGACTCTTAGAGCTTTGGAGATGAAAAGAGAGGTGGCGCTGGCGAACAAGGAGTCTCTCGTGGCGGCCGGTGCCTTTCTCGATAGAAGCGGAATCATCCCGATAGATTCCGAACACTTCGGACTCTGGTATCTTCTGGGGAAGAGAAGGGCGAAGGCGCTCTATATCACGGCAAGCGGAGGCGCTTTGCGCGATATGCCCCTCGGGGAGCTCTACAGAGCCACATATCGTGAGGCTCTGGCGCATCCCAACTGGTCGATGGGGGAGAAGATAACGATAGACAGTGCCTCCATGATGAACAAACTCTTCGAGCTTCTGGAGGCGAGATGGCTCTTCGATACGGGAAATATAGACGCCTTTATAGAGCGTAGCTCTCTCATACATGCCATGGTGCAGTTTCCCGACGGCTCCATGACCGCCCATCTCGCCGGCACCGATATGAAGCTCCCCATAGCCTTCGCTCTCAGAGGGGAGGTAGATGAGGAGATCGTCCCCCCTCTGGACCCGCTATCGATAGCTCCCATCGAATTCGAGGAGATAGACAAGGAGCGCTATCCCCTCTGGCAGCTGAGAGAGGAGATACTCTCCAGACCCAAAATGGGAGCCGTACTCAATGCCGCCAACGAAGTCGCGATGGAGAGATTCAGGCAGGGAGAGAGCAGTTTCGGAGAGTTCGTCGCCGATATACTCGAAATCTACGGAAGATTTTCCGATAGGGAACCGGAGAGTATAGATGAGGTCTTCGAGATAGACAGGGAGGTGAGAGCAGGTGCGTGAGAGAGTGCTTATACTCCATGGCTGGGGCGGTTCGGATCATCCTCACTGGCAGGCCTTTCTGGCGTGCAGGCTCGCAAGAGAGTACGGTACGCTCTCCTTCCCGCTCATTCAGCATCCACACTACCCATCGCTGGGGAGATGGAAAAGAGAGGTAACACCTCTGCTGAGAGATTTCGCACCCGATACCGTAGTGTGCCACTCGCTGGCCAATACGCTCTGGCTCCATCTCTGTGAAGAGGGAGTGCTGCACAAACCGGTATCCCGTCTCTTCATGGTCTCGCCCCCGAGCCTGCATACCGAACATGAAACTATCGCAACTTTCTTTCCC